>NZ_JADEWP010000300.1:0-1773 GCF_015207535.1 Cyanobium sp. LEGE 06143
GGCCAGAAGCTCGGATATCCATATCGAGCCCGACGAGACCGTCGTGCGTATTCGCCAGCGGGTGGATGGTGTACTGCAAGAACAGGTGATGAAAGAAAAGCGCGTAAATGCAGCGCTTGTTCTGCGCCTGAAGCTGATGGCCGGGCTCAACATTTCCGAGAAGCGCCTGCCCCAGGATGGCCGCTTTAACGTGCGGGTGAAAGGCCGCAGCATTGATGTGCGGGTATCCACCATGCCGGTTCAGTACGGCGAATCGGTGGTAATGCGTTTGCTGGATCAGAGCCAGGGCACTCTGGATCTGGAAAGCACCGGCATGCCGCCACACCTGCTGGACCGCTTCCGCAAACTGATCAAAAAGCCCCATGGCATGATTCTGGTCACCGGCCCCACCGGTAGTGGTAAAACCACAACCCTCTACGGTGCCCTGACCGAACTGAACAAGGCGGAAGTGAAGATCATTACCGCCGAAGACCCGGTGGAATACCGGCTGCCGCGCATCACCCAGGTGCAGGTAAACCCGAAAATCGGGCTGGAGTTTGCCACGGTGTTGCGCTCCGCCCTGCGGCAAGACCCGGATATCATCCTGGTGGGTGAGATGCGGGACCACGAAACCGTGGAAATCGGCCTGCGCGCCGCCATGACCGGGCACCTGGTACTGTCCACCCTGCACACCAACGATTCCATCAGCAGTGCCATGCGTCTGATCGACATGGGCGCTGAGCCGTTCCTGGTGGCCAGCTCCCTGCTGGGCGTGGTGGCCCAGCGCCTGGTGCGCCGGGTGTGCGATAACTGCAAGGAAACCTACCAGCCCACCGAGCAGGAACTGGTATGGCTGCAGTCCTTCGACCTGGACCCGCTGGATATCGAAGCCGGATTCGTTCACGGCCGTGGCTGCTACCAGTGCAGCAACACCGGTTACAAGGGGCGGGTCGGCGTGTACGAAATGCTGGAAATGAACGAAGACATGCTGGATGCCCTGCGTAGAAAGGACGTGTCTGATTTTACCCGGGCTGCCCGCAGGAGCCCGTTGTTCCGACCGCTTGGCCAGTGCGCCATGGATTATGCCCTGCAGGGTGTGACCTCTTTACAAGAGGTTGCACGGGTGGCGGCAACCTCTGAAGGAGCATTGCTGGAAGGTGACGACCTGGCAGCCGACGGCGCCATAGGGGTGGACGACTGATGCAGTTCAGCTACCGGGGTAAAGACAACCGAGGGATTGTCCAGCAAGGTTCACTGACCGCCGCCAATGTGGACGCGGCTGCCAGTGAACTGATGCGCCGTGGTATTACCCCGCTGGCCATTCAGGAACAGGAGCAAACCCAATCCGGCATGGACCGGGTAAACAACCTTGCCATCTTCCGGAAAAAAGTGACGCTGGATGAACTGATTGTGTTCTGCCGGCAAATGCACGCGCTCACCAAAGCCGGCATCCCGCTGATCCGCACCATGCGTGGGTTGGCGGAAACCTCCCGTTCACCGGTTCTGGCAGAGGTGCTGGAAGACATCACCAATCGCCTGGAAGGTGGTAACACCATGGCTACCGCCATGCAGGCGCACCCGAAAGTATTCTCCGACCTGTTCATCGCCATGATCCACGTGGGCGAAAATACGGGCATGCTGGACGACGCGTTCAAGCGCCTGTCGGAAATCCTGGAACTGGAACGGGACACCAAGCGCCGGGTAAAACAGGCCCTGCGTTACCCCACTTTTGTGGTGGTGGCTCTGCTGGCGGCCCTGATGGTGGTGAACTTTCTCGTCATTCCCCGGTTTGCA
>NZ_JADEWP010000301.1:0-1760 GCF_015207535.1 Cyanobium sp. LEGE 06143
GAGCATGGCCCCATCCTGCCCAGTGGGGTCTTCCGGGCAAGCCCCGGTGGGGCGTCTCGCCGGCTCAGGCGTTGGCCGCCGCCAGCCCCGAATGCCGGATCAGGGCTTCACTGCTGGGCTGGCGGCCGCGGAAGGCCTCGAACACTTCGCTGGGGGAGCGGCTGCCGCCCAGGCTGAGCACGGTGTCGCGGAAGCGGCGGCCGGTGGCCACGATCGCGTCCTCCTGCTCCAGACCGACCTCCTCGAAGGCGCTGAAGGCATCGGCGCTGAGCACCTCGGCCCACTTGTAGGAGTAGTAGCCG
This sequence comes from Cyanobium sp. LEGE 06143, assembly GCF_015207535.1. Classification (NCBI taxonomy): domain Bacteria; kingdom Bacillati; phylum Cyanobacteriota; class Cyanophyceae; order Synechococcales; family Prochlorococcaceae; genus Cyanobium; species Cyanobium sp. LEGE 06143. The sequence continues at coordinate 303 of NZ_JADEWP010000301.1, forward strand.
GCCGCGTAACCGCCGGCGAAGATGTGGCTGAAGGCGCAGAGAAAGGCGTCTTCGGCGATCGGCTCCAGCACCGTGGTGGTGCGGGCGATGTCGCGGCGCAGCTGGTCAGGGGTCTGGCCGCAGCCGGGGGTCCACTGGCTGTGCAGCCGCAGGTCGGTGAGGGCGAAGTGCACCTGACGCAGGGTGGCACTGCCGCCCATGAAGGTGCGTGCCGCCAGCAGCTTGTGGTATTCCGCCTCGGGCAGCGGTTCACCGCTCTGCCAGTGGCGGGCCATGCCCATCAGGGTGGCGCGGTCGTAGCACCAGTTCTCCATGAACTGGCTGGGCAGTTCCACCGCATCCCACTCCACGTTGTTGATGCCGGCCGCCTGGGGACGCTCCACCGTGGTGAGCATGTGCTGCAGGCCATGGCCGAACTCGTGGAAGAGCGTTTCCACTTCGTCGAAGGTCATCAGGCTGGGAGTGCTGCCCACCGGCGGGCTCTGGTTGCAGATCAGATAGGCCACTGGCAACACCGGCGTGCCCTCGGGGCTGCGGGAGCGGCCCAGGCACTCATCCATCCAGGCGCCGCCGCGCTTGCTGCCCGGTCGGCTGTAGGGATCGAGGTAGAAGCCGGCCAGCTCGTCGCCGCTGCCGCCGCTGAGCACACGGAAGTAGCGCACATCCGGGTGCCACAGGGGCGCCTCCCCCTCCGTGCTCACGATGCGGATGTCGAACAGGCGCTGGCAGAGGCCGAACAGCCCCTGCAGCACCTGCTCCAGGGGGAACCAGGGGCGCAGGGCCTCGGCATCCAGCTCAAAGGTCTCCCGCCGCAGCACTTCGGCCCAGTGGCTCACGTCCCAGGGCTGCAGATCCTCGGCCTCCGGGGCGCCATGGCGACGGGCGCAGGCGCGCAGCTCCTTGATCTCCCGCTGGGCAGCCGGCAGGGCTGCCGCGCGCAGCTCCTCCAGCAGTTGCTCCACCTCGGCCACCGAGCCGGCCATCTTGGTGGCCAGGCTCACCTCCGCCCAGGAGCCGTGGCCCAGGCGCTGGGCCTGCTGCCGCTTGAGGGTCAGGATCCGCTCGATCAGGGGCCTGTTGTCGAGGTCGTCGCTGGAGGCGCGGCTCACCTGGGCCCGGTAGACCGTTTCGCGCAGGTCGCGCCGCTGGCTGAACTTCAGGAAGGGCATTGCCCTGGGCATGTCGAGCCCCATGCGCCAGCCCTCTTCGCCGGCCTCGCGGGCGGCCTGGGCCAGNCARYKSCCNNRGGCWCGNNRSCAGNCNAKSSMKKTCGRSMTCNGNCNNWGCYGASGYTGNNKYYCMWGWTGKYGGYGGCNRTCGNKCANNTGGTNTNGCCGRMGYCGWYGGCNANNYKGGCSAGMTMGGYKGYGSCGGACGAGATGATGCGCCAGATGCCGCGTTTCTGGTGGCCATAAAGAACAAAGGCGCCTGATGCGCCCGGTAGCTGGAGATGGTCCC
>NZ_JADEWP010000302.1:0-1712 GCF_015207535.1 Cyanobium sp. LEGE 06143
GCCGGGCACTGGTCCGCCGCGTTCACACCTGGGCCGATGAACTTGAATTTGAAGGCGAGCCGGAATGTGAGCCGGTGTTAAATGCCTGGCTGGCATTACAGCGCAAGATCGCGGCCAATAGCCGCCAGTTCAGAGATAAAGTGCGCAAATCCATGAAGGATCAGGGCCAGGCCCTGGCCCGCCTGGCTGAGCTGGACGCGGTGTTCGATCACACCATGGCCGGCTACACCGGCCAGTGTTTTTCCACCGTATCCCAGGTGCTGGAGCAACGATTCCGGGCCTTACAGACGTCCGATGAACAACCCCAAACATCAGGCCAGGCACCCCGCGACTGGTTCCACCGTTACTGCGAGGAAGCGCAGGCCTTGTTACTCGCTGAACTGGACGTTCGGCTGGAACCGGTGCTGGGTTTGCTTGAAGCCTGCCACAATGAGGTTAATAACACCCCATGAGTAAACTGTTCTTTACCCTGGCGTTCGCCATCGGCATTGCTGTCGTGAGCTGGATTGGCGCAGGCTTTATTGGTTCTGACCTGCTGGCCCTGGCATTCACCGGTCTGATTGGCGCGGTGTATTGCCTGGGTTTTGGCGAGCTGGTGAATTTTCGCCGGCAAACCCGGCAGTTGGCCGCGCAAGTCGGCCAGTTGCCGGAAAGCCAGGACCAGGTTTCCCGTTGGTTGAACACTTTGCCCCAGCCGCTTCAATACCCTGCTCAACGTCGCATCGAAGGCCACGCCGCTACCCTGCCCGGGCCGCAGATCACCCCCTACCTGACCGGTCTGCTGGTAATGCTGGGCCTGCTGGGCACTTTTGCCGGCATGATCGTAACCCTGGGCGGTGCCGCCTCGGCCCTGGATAACAGCACCGAGCTCAGCGCCATCCGCAGTGCGCTGGCCGCCCCCATCGCCGKGTTGAGCCTGGMCTTTGGCACCTCCATTGCCGGTGTGGCCGCCTCCGCCATGCTGGGATTGGCGTCGAMACTGAGCCGCCGGGACCGGGCGCAGGCATCCCGCACGCTGGATACTGCTCTGCGGGAGAAACTGCACCACCTGTCTGCCGATCATCAACGCCAGCAGGCGTTCCAGGCTCTGGAAACCCAGGCACAAGCCTTACCGCAGATGGCCTCGGCCATGGAACGTATGACCACGCGCATGGAACAGCTGGGTCAGCAACTGGAGCAGACCCTGACCCGCAACCAGCAGGAATTCCACAGTACCGTTGGCAGCCACTACCAGACCCTGGCCGATTCCGTCGCCAACTCCCTGAAATCCGCGCTGGATGACAGCGCAAAGCAGGCAGCAGAGCGGGTTGAACNTATTGTCATCAGTGCCATGGAGCAACTTCAGAGCAATGCCCGGTCCCTGCAAAAGAGCTGGGCGGATGATGCCCGCCAGCAACTGGCTGAACTGACCACCGGCTTTCAAAAAACCACCAGTGAGGCTGGCGATCGCTGGCAGCAAAATCTGGCGGAATACCAGCAACATTTCAGTCGTAACACCGCAGAGCTGGTCACAAACCAGAAAGCCGGCCTTGAGCAACTGGTCACCACCATTGGCCAACAGCTCTCCGAACTCAGGGAGCAGGAGTCCGGTCGCGCTGACGCCTCTGCGGCGCGTATGGAGAGCCTTGAAGCGACGGTGACCAAACATCTGTCAGAGCTGGGTACCGCGCTGGAGGCCCCCATGACCCGCCTGATTGACACCGCCTCCGAAA
>NZ_JADEWP010000303.1:0-1708 GCF_015207535.1 Cyanobium sp. LEGE 06143
GAACCGTCCGGGGACGCAGCCCCATCCCCAGCAGTGTCCAGGCCCTCCACCACGACGGTGGGCTCGGCCGGGGCGATCGCGGCGGGTCGCGACCAGGGCAGCGCCGGCATCAGGAGAGCAGCCAGGGCCAGCAGGCTGCCCAGGGCCGCCGCCAGCACCAGGGGCCAGAACCAGGCCGCCCAGGAGGCGGGCCAGAAGCCCGGGCGCGGCAGCTGACCCTCCCGATTGAGCCTGGCCAGCTCCTGCAACCGCAGGCGCGTGCTGGCCGCCACAGCCCGCAGATCGCGGCGCAGCAACCGCCACGGGTCGAGATAGGGAGCCGGCAGGGCCGACGCGGCATCAGCGCGGCCGGGGCCGTCGCCCTCAGGACTGGACCCGGCCACAGGCACTGCCCCCAGCAGACGCGGATCTCACTCAGCGGCGGCGCAGCAGGGCCGCCAGCCCCTTGCGGCTGGGGTCGGCATCCTGACCCTGGGAGAAGCGCTCCACCTCGGCGGCCTCGGGCGTGGGCTCCTTGATGCCACACACGTCCCGGTACATGGCCTCGTAGGCGAGGGCTGAGCTGGCCCAGCTGAGGTCCATGCCCATGCCGCGGCGCTGCAGCTGCTGCCAGCTGTCCTGGTGCCGGTAGGCCTCCCAGGAGCGCACGATCGCGGTGTAGAAGTCGATCGGCTCGAAGCGGTCGAAGCCATAGCCCGTGCCCGTGCCGGCCAGGGGGTCGTTGGGGGGCACGGTGTCCACCAGACCCCCCACCATCCTCACCACGGGCACCGAGCCGTAGCGCATCGCCAGCATCTGGCTGATGCCGCAGGGTTCAAAGCGGCTGGGCATCAGGAAGGCATCAGTGCCGGCATAGATCAACCGCGCCAGGGCGTCGTCGTAGGTGAGGAACACCGAGAAGCGGCCGGGATGGCGGGCCGCCATCTGCCACAGGCCCGATTCGATGTTGCGATCCCCCGTGCCCAGCACCACGATCTGGCTGTCGGTGTAGGCGAGCACCCGATCAGCCACCTGCAGCAGCAGATCCACCCCCTTCTGGTCCACCAGCCGGCTCACCACTCCCATCAGGTAGGAGCGCGGACTCGGCGTCAGGCCGAAGTGTTTCTGCAGGGCCTGTTTGTTCTCGGCCCGGGGGGTCAGGTCGGCGGCACTGAAGCGGGCCGGCAGGGTGGGATCGGTGGCGGGGTTCCAGTCCTCGGTGTCGATGCCGTTGAGGATGCCGCGCAGCTTGCCGCTGATGAAATTGAGCAGGCCGTCCAAGGCCTCGCCGTACTGCGGCGTGCGGATCTCCTTGGCGTAGGTGGGGGACACCGCATTGACGCGGTCGGCATAGAGCAGCGCCGCCGCCATCGTGTGGTCCCCCTGCATGTACCAGGGGCACCAGGTCATGCCGTCCAGCTTCCAGCGCCAGGGGCCCTGATAGCGGAGGTTGTGGATGGTGAACACCGTGCTGACTTCCGGGTCCTGATGCATCCACACCGGCAGCATGCCGGTGTGCCAGTCGTGGCAGTGCAGCACCTGGGGCTTCCAGTGGTGCCAGCAGAATTCGGCTGTGGCACTGGCGAAAAAGGTGAAGCGCCAGTCCTCATCGTCGCCGCCGTAGATGCGCTCGGCATCGAACACCGGGTGGCCCACCAGATAGAGCGGCAGACCGTTGCTGGGATGGTGCGCCTCGAACACCGCGAAGTCGTTGCCCATGGTGTGACCG
>NZ_JADEWP010000304.1:0-1690 GCF_015207535.1 Cyanobium sp. LEGE 06143
GCAGCAGACCACCCAGCTCCCGGCTGGTGGGGATCTCCAGGGCCGCCTGCAGCGGGTGATCCTCACCACCCAGGGCGGTGAGTTCCGACTCGTAGGCCTCGCGGCGGTGGGAGTCGGTGAGCAGATCGGCGCTCAGCCGCAGCAGGGATTCCCGGGCCTGCAGGGTCTCGGCGGTGAAGCCCTGCTCCGGCACCCGGCTGAGGCGCTGCTCCAGGGTGCGCAGCACCGACTGGGCGTCCGTGGTCGGGCTGACACCGAGCAACCGGAAGTGATCGATCGGCAGTTCCAACCCGCACTGGCCTCAGTGGCCGACTGTAGACAGGGACTCCGGTTTTGGCAGCGGCGCGAACACTTCCGGTGCCCAGACCCCGTACAGTTCGCCCCAGGATCCGGCGTTGCCCCAGGCCCGCTTGACGAGCTTTCCCCCATGACCCAGGCAGAAACCAGTCGCAACAGTTCGGCGGCCTCCGGCCTGGCCGACTCCGGGGTTCCGGGCTGTTCCGCCGAGTCCACCCACGTGGCGGGTCCCCATGCCGAGCGCCTGGAGAACCTCTATCCGGCCACCCCCGCCACGGTGACGCGGGAGGAGGGCTTGATGCTCTACCGCGACATGACCCTCGGCCGGCGCTTCGAGGACAAGTGCGCGGAGATGTACTACCGCGGCAAGATGTTTGGCTTCGTGCACCTCTACAACGGCCAGGAGGCCGTGAGCACGGGGGTGATCAAGGCCATGAAGGCCCAGCACGACTGGTTCTGCAGCACCTACCGCGATCACGTGCATGCGCTCAGCTGCGGTGTGCCGGCCCGCCAGGTGATGAGCGAGCTGTTCGGCAAGGAAACCGGCTGCAGCAAGGGCAGGGGCGGCTCGATGCACCTGTTCTCCCGCGAGCACCATCTCCTGGGCGGCTACGCCTTCATCGGCGAGGGCATCCCCGTGGCCCTCGGGGCCGCCTTCACCAGCCGCTACAAGCGCGACGCCCTTGGCGATGCCGGCAGTGATTCGGTCACGGCGGCCTTCTTCGGCGACGGCACCTGCAACATCGGCCAGTTCTACGAGTGCCTGAACATGGCCTCGCTCTGGAAGCTGCCCATCCTGTTCGTGGTGGAGAACAACAAGTGGGCCATCGGCATGGACCACAACCGCGCCACCAGCGATCCGGAGATCTGGCGCAAGGCCGCCTCCTTCGGCATGGCCGGGGAAGAGGTGGATGGCATGGATGTGCTGGCCGTTCGGGAGGCAGCCCAGCGGGCGATCCAGCGGGCCCGGGCCGGGGAAGGCCCCACCCTGCTGGAGTGCCTCACCTACCGCTACCGGGGCCACTCCCTGGCCGACCCCGACGAGCTGCGGGCCGAGGCCGAGAAGGCCTTCTGGGCCAAGCGGGACCCGATCAAACGGCTCGGGGGCCAGCTGGTGGAGCAGCAGTTGGCCACGGCCGAGGAACTCAAGGCCATCGAGAAGGAGATCGATGCCAAGATCAGTGAGTGTGTCTCCTTCGCCCTCTCAGCCCCCGAGCCCAACCCCGAAGAGCTCACCCGCTACATCTGGGCCGAGAACTGAGCTGCCCAGCGCTGAGCTGACGAGAACTGAGCAGCCCTACAGCCCATGCAGTCGGGCCTGCTCGGCCGCGGCCCGGAACACCAGGCTGTGGCGCTCCACCAGCTCAGGCAGGCTGCCGTAGCCGCCGCCGAT
>NZ_JADEWP010000305.1:0-1623 GCF_015207535.1 Cyanobium sp. LEGE 06143
TGTTGGCACCGAACCGGATCCCACCGGCCAGGGTGATGGCATCCGATTCTGGGGCAACAGCTTCATCTGTGGCCCCCAGGGCGAATTCCTGGCCAGGGGAGATGACCACAGCGAGTGCATTCTGACCGCCACCCTTGATCGCAACCGTACCGAATCCGTTCGGCGAATCTGGCCGTATCTTCGGGATCGTCGCATCGATGCCTATGAAGACATTCTTAAACGGGTACGGGACTGAGGCCTGCATGAAACAAAAGATGGACAGCGTTGTTACCGAGCTCAACAAAATACTGTTGGGCAAGGACACCCAGGTTCGGCTGGCCCTTTGCGGACTGCTTGCCCGCGGCCACCTTCTGATCGAAGACATTCCAGGCATGGGCAAAACCACACTGTCCCACGCCCTGGCCAGGATCATGGGCCTGAGCTACCAGCGCATCCAGTTCACCAACGACCTGCTGCCCGCCGATGTTCTGGGCTATTCCATGTATGACAAGCAGGCCGGTAGCCTGGTGTTTCATCCGGGCCCAATCTTCGCCCAGGTGGTTCTGGCCGACGAAATCAACCGGGCCTCGCCCCGTACTCAAAGCGCGTTGCTGGAAGCCATGGAAGAGCGACAGGTGTCCATTGAGGGCGAAACCCGGCCACTGCCCTCGCCGTTTTTCGTGATTGCCACCCAGAATCCTATCGAACAGGGCGGCACCTTTCCGCTGCCCGAATCCCAGCTTGACCGCTTCCTGATGCGCCTGCGCCTGGGATATCCGGATCCGAAGGCCGAGCGGGAACTGCTGGAAGGCGAGGATCGCAAGACCCTCACAGACAGGCTCCAGGCCATCCTCCCCCACGACCAACTGCAGGCACTGCAAGGTGCCGTGGACGAGGTCACTGCCAGCCCGGCCCTGCTGGATTACCTCCAGCGTCTGCTCGAACAAAGCCGCCGCATGCCTGGCCTGCTGTATGGACTTTCCCCGAGGGCTGGCCTCGGTCTGCTCCGGGCCGCCAAAGCCTGGGCACTGATGGCAGGCCGTAACCATGTACTGCCCGACGATATCCAGGCGGTCTTCCCATCTGTTGCCGAACATCGCCTTGAACAGGGTGAGTCCGGCAAAAGCAAGGAACGGGTCCGGCAGTTGCTGACCACCGTCTCAGTACTTGAATAATCCCGCAAAGCCCATATAGCAAAGCTTAATTAACCGGATTACTGGAAACGAATGGCAGCCTGACTATTTCATGTTAGCCTTTCGCCTTCTTCTTAAATGAGCAGCCCGCCACGCCGGGCTGAACCTGTGTCCCAAATACCAGCGAGCATTCCATGAGCGAAACCCGACACTCCCGACTGATCATTCTTGGCTCCGGCCCGGCCGGCTACACCGCTGCGGTCTACGCTGCCCGCGCCAACCTGAATCCAACACTGATTACCGGTATTGAAGTGGGCGGTCAGCTCACCACCACTACCGACGTAGACAACTGGCCGGGCGACAACGACGGTGTTCAGGGTCCGGAACTGATGCAGCGCATGCAAAAACACGCTGAGCGTTTTGACACCAACATCATCTACGACACCATCAACGAAACTGACCTGCAGAGCCGCCCGTTCCGCCTGAAAGGCGACAGTGGTGAATACACCTG
>NZ_JADEWP010000306.1:0-1616 GCF_015207535.1 Cyanobium sp. LEGE 06143
GTCCCCCCGTCTCCCGGTTTCATGGCCACGGTGCACCGCTGCGACTACCGCCCCGCCCCCTGCCTGCTGGACCGCACCGACCTGACGGTGCGGCTGTTCGACGACCACACCGAGGTGGAGGCCCGCCTGGCGCTGCGGCCCAACCCCGCCGCAGAGCCGGGGCCGCTGGAGCTGCGCGGCCTGGACCTGGAGCTGCTGGAGCTCCACCTCGACGCCGAATCCCTGGAGGCGTCGGCCTATGGGCTTCTGGACGACGGCCTGGTGCTGCGGCAACCGCCCCAGCGCCCCTTCGTGCTGCGCAGCCTGGTGCGGATCCATCCCGAGCACAACACCACCCTGGAAGGGCTCTATGTGAGCAGTGGCCTGTTCACAACGCAGTGCGAGGCCGAGGGGTTCCGCCGCATCACCTATCACCCCGACCGCCCCGATCTGCTCAGCCGCTTCCAGGTGCGGATCGAGGCCGATCGGCTGGCCTGCCCGGTGCTGCTCTCCAATGGCAACTGCGTGGAGAGCGGCGCGCTGGCGGGCGAGCCCGGGCGCCATTACGCCATCTGGGACGACCCCTTCCCCAAGCCCTCCTACCTGTTTGCCCTAGTGGCGGGCCAGCTGGAGGAGGTGCGCGAGTGCTTCACCACCGCCAGTGGCCGCACGGTGCAACTGCGGCTGCATGTGGAGGCGGGCGACAGCCCCTTCACGGCCCATGCCATGGCCTCCCTTAAGCGGGCGATGGCCTGGGATGAGCAGCGCTATGGGCTCGAGTACGACCTCGATGAGTTCAACATCGTGGCGGTGCGTCACTTCAACATGGGCGCCATGGAGAACAAGAGCCTCAACATCTTCAACTCCAAGTTGGTGCTGGCGGATCAGGAAACGGCCACGGATGGCGAGCTCGAGCGGATTGAAAGTGTGGTGGCCCATGAATACTTCCATAACTGGACGGGCAATCGCATCACCTGCCGGGACTGGTTCCAGCTCTCCCTGAAGGAGGGGCTCACGGTGTTCCGGGACCAGAGTTTCAGCGCTGATCTGCACGGCGCGGCCCTCAACCGCATCGAAAACGTGTCGATGCTGCGCAACACCCAGTTTCGAGAAGATGCCGGCCCCACGGCCCATCCGGTGCAGCCCGATGCCTACAAGGCCATCGATAACTTCTACACCACCACCATCTATGAGAAGGGCGCGGAGGTGATCCGGGCGCTCCACACCCTGCTGGGTGAGGAGACGTTCCTGCAGGGCATGGCTCTCTACGTGAGCCGCCACGACGGCTCCGCCGCCACCTGTGACGACTTCGTGCAGGCCATGAAGGATGCCGCCGAAGCTGCCTGGGCTGCGGGCACCCCTGAGCTGGCCCGTTTCGATGTGGATCAGTTCAGGCGTTGGTATCACCAGGCCGGCACGCCGGTGCTGCAGATCCACCGCCACTGGGACGGCGAGCGGGGCGAGCTGGAACTGGTGATCCGGCAGCACACTCCCCCCACCCCTGGCCAGCCCGACAAGCAGCCCCTGGTGATTCCCCTGGCCCTGGGCCTGATCGATCAGGCCGGGGAGCCCCTGACCGTGCGGCTGCAAGGGGAAGACGAGGCCACGGCGGCTGCGGCCCAGCGGCCCCTCAGCTG
>NZ_JADEWP010000307.1:0-1557 GCF_015207535.1 Cyanobium sp. LEGE 06143
AACAGCAGGATCAGCCAGTGTACCGGGCGCACGAATTCGGTTTTGTGGGCGCCCCAGCGCATGCGCTTGGGAATCGGCAGCGCCGCCAGGGATTTATCCACCAGTTCGGGCATCAGCTCTACGGTTGGCTTGCCCTGCTCCACGGTGCGATACACCAGCCAGGCACCCTTGTCGGTTTCCAGGGTATCAAGCTGGTCCGGGGTGATGCCCAGTGAGGTGGCAAAGCCGGTCAGGGCCCGGGTGGGGTTGCCGGCGTCATCAAAGGCGGCTTTCACCGCCGGGCCACGCTTCTCTACCGGCTTGTCTGGCTGGGCATCGGCCAGGTCGCGAATGCGCACGGCCAGGCGACGGGGGGCGGCAAAGGCTTCGACCTTGCCGAAGGCCACGCCCGCCTCTTCCAGGCCTTTGACAATGCCCTGGGTGAAGGCGTCAGACAGCGGTTTGAGGGCTTTCGGAGGCAGCTCTTCGGTGCCCAGTTCGACCAGAAAATCCTGTGTTGCCATTATGCGTTCCCCTGTTCCTGCGGTGCCTTGTTGGCTTTCTTGCCCTTCTTGTTGGCTTTGGCGTCAGCAGCCTCGGCGGCGGCCAGCACTTCCTTGCGAAGATGCTCGGGTGCCAGCGGGAAGCCAAGTTTGCGACGGCTCTCGAAGTAGGCCTGGGCAACGGAGCGAGCCAGGGTACGTACACGCAGGATGAAACGCTGGCGCTCGGTCACGGAAATGGCGTGGCGGGCGTCCAGCAGGTTAAAGGTGTGAGAGGCCTTGAGTACCTGTTCGTAGGCAGGCAGTGGCAGGCCGGCTTCGATCAGGCGGGCGCTTTCCCGCTCGTACACGTCGAAGCTGTGGAACAGGAATTCGGTGTCGGCGTGTTCGAAGTTGTAGGTGGATTGCTCCACCTCATTCTGATGGAACACGTCGCCGTAGGTGACCACGCCGTCCGGGCCTTTGGTCCACACCAGGTCGTACACGCTGTCCACGCCTTGCAAGTACATGGCGATACGCTCAAGCCCGTAGGTCAGCTCGCCGGTGACCGGGTAGCATTCCAGGCCGCCGACTTGCTGGAAGTAAGTGAACTGGGTCACTTCCATGCCGTTCAGCCAGATTTCCCAACCCAGCCCCCAGGCGCCGAGCGTGGGGGATTCCCAGTTGTCTTCGACAAAGCGGATGTCGTGTACCAGCGGGTCCAGGCCCAGGGCGCGCAGGGAATCCAGGTACAGCTCCTGGATGTTGTCCGGTGACGGTTTCAGAACCACCTGGAATTGATAGTAGTGCTGCAGGCGGTTCGGGTTCTCGCCRTAGCGKCCRTCKGTGGGKCGGCGSSWGGGYTGSACRTAGGCGGMGKYCCAGGYYTYSGKGCCSAWGSWRCGCAGGRWGGTGGCSGGRTGRAARGTRCCRGCGCCSACYTCCATGTCMWRGGGYTGSAKMACSRCRCAGCCGTGCTGCGCCCAGAAATTCTGCAGTGCCAGGATCAGACCCTGGAAGGTCTTGATGTCCGGCGCGGAGTTGTTGGTTGCCTTGTCTGTCACGACGTTTGCCTGCTGGTCAGTCTGTGTGTGGC
>NZ_JADEWP010000308.1:0-1297 GCF_015207535.1 Cyanobium sp. LEGE 06143
GGCCAACATCCGCGAGGTGGACGCCATCGTGCACGTGGTGCGCTGCTTCGAGGACGACGACGTGATTCACGTGTCGGGTTCGGTGGGGCCGGAGCGGGATGCGGAGGTGATCAATCTCGAGCTTGGGCTGGCGGATCTCAGCCAGGTGGAGAAGCGCCGGGAACGGCTCAGGAAGCAGGTGCGCACCAGCAAGGAGGCCCAGCAGGAAGATGCCGTGCTGGCGCGCATCCAGGCGGAGCTGGAGGCCGGAGGGGCCGCCCGCAACCTCGACCTGAGCGCCGAGGAGCTGGCCCTGGTCAAACCGCTCGGCCTGCTCAGTGCCAAGCCGATCATCTACGCCACCAATGTGAGCGAGAACGATCTCGCCGGCGGCAATGCCCATGGGGAGGCCGTGGTGGCCCTGGCCGCCCGGGAGCGTGCCGAAACCGTGCGCATCTCCGCCCAGGTGGAAGCCGAGCTGATCGAGCTGCCCCTGGAGGATCGCGCCGAATTCCTCGAGGGCCTCGGGGTGAGTGAGGGGGGCCTGCAGAGCCTGATCCGCGCCACTTACTCGCTGCTCGGCCTGCGCACCTACTTCACCAGCGGCGAGAAGGAGACCCGCGCCTGGACGATCACCGCCGGCATGACCGCCCCCCAGGCGGCCGGAGTGATTCACACCGATTTCGAGCGGGGGTTCATCCGCGCCCAGACCATCGGCTGCGGCCAGCTGCTGGAGGCCGGCTCCCTGGCGGAGGCCCGCACCCGGGGCTGGCTGCGCAGTGAGGGCAAGGACTATGTGGTGGTCGAGGGCGACGTGATGGAGTTCCTGTTCAATGTCTGAGCTGATGCACACCCCCAGGCAGCCTCCATGGCGGGGGGCCTAGGGCCTGGCATCGGTCAGAATCAAGACCCCCAACGGAGGACACCATGAGCCAGACATCAGGTCCGGGCGAGGCGGCCCCCGAGAAGGCCCAACCTGCCGGCCCTACTCCAGATCTCCCCGCCGACCACCCCCATAACTTCGACGCCCAGAAGGAGCTGCACCGCAAGATCCGCAACGATCCCGACTACGACGACTGGGAGTACGGCACCGAACCGCTGCCCCATGAGGCCTGGGCCCTCAGGCAGCCTCCAGAGACCTCGGCCTGATCCTCTGCACCAGCAGCTGGCCCCCCAGACACAGGGCTGCCGCCGTGAACCACACCCCCACGCCGTGACCCTGGCGATCCAGGGCCAGACCCGCCAGCAGCGGAGCGGTGAGGGCGCTGAGGGCAAAGCACTGGGAGAACAGGGCCATGGCCAGGCCCCTGTGCTGGGG
>NZ_JADEWP010000309.1:0-1257 GCF_015207535.1 Cyanobium sp. LEGE 06143
ATTCAGCGCATTGAAGCCCGCTCTGTTCTGCTGCACCTCATTGAGAGTGGACTGGGCGCCTGGCACAGGCACGCTGTTGAGGCTGCCCTGGATCGCGGCCGCTCCGGCGCTGCCCGCCAGGCCCTGGGATTGGGCTGCCGTGGGTGAGCACAGCGCTGCCAGCAGCACTAGTCGCGGCCAGGCTTGTGGGGAACAGAGGGCCATTCAGGTGGGAAGAACGAAGGGCAAACAGCCAGCTGCGCGGCACCCTAGGGCTTGGTTCCCATCCTGAACCAGATCAGGGCTGGGAGGCGCGGCTGGCACTGCCATAGTCGCTCCAGGCCTTGAGCTCGTCGAGGCTCTGCACCCCCTCCAGCCGAGGTTTGCCCTCCAGATCCCAGGTGGGGAAGGCGCGCACCTCTGCGGCCTGGCAGCGCTGGCGACCTTCGTCGCTCTTGTCGCACTCCACATAGGGGAGGCTGTTGCCGGCCTCCTTGCCGAACAGGTTTTTCTGCTGGAAGCAGGCCGGACACCACCAGGCCCCGTAGAAGATGGCTCCCTCGGCCGCCAGGTGGGCGCTCAGGGAGCGCTGCTCCGCCGTGGACTTGTTCAGAGCTTCGCCCACATGGGGGGAAGTGGACCCTGAGCTCGCCACCGCGCCGCCTCGGGCATCGGCGCAGGCTGTCAGCACCCCCGCCAGCAAGCCCAGGGCCAGGCTGCCGAGCAGGGCCGAATGACGAGGAGGAGCGCTCACCTGAGGTGCAATGAATCAGGCAGCAAGCTAGACGGGCTGTCCTGCTGCTGGCTCGGCCCCGTTCGGGCTTCCGCCCCGTGCGTCGGCGCCGGATCGCCGCTGCGGCTGAGAGACTGAACGCACTGGTGGGCCGGATCCCGTCCATCTCCTCCGCCTTCCAGCCTGCCTTCGAGCCCCAGTTGATGACCGCCAACGGCTACCGCGACTACTTCAAGGTGCTGGGTGTGGAGCGGGGCGCCGATGCCGACGCGATCAAGCGTTCCTTCCGCAAGCTGGCCCGCCAGTACCACCCGGATGTGAATCCCGGCGACAAGAGCGCCGAGGCGCGCTTCAAGGAGATCAGCGAGGCCTACGAGGTGCTCTCTGATCCGGACAAGCGCCGTCGCTACGAGCAGTTCGGCCAGTACTGGAGCCAGGCCGGCGCCGGGGCTGGCGTGGGTGGCATGGATGTGGACTTCGGCCGCTACGGCAACTTCGACGATTTCATCAACGACCTGCTCGGCCGCTTCGGGGCCAGCGGCGGG
>NZ_JADEWP010000056.1:0-12927 GCF_015207535.1 Cyanobium sp. LEGE 06143
CACCCAGAGCGAGCGCTGCAACGCCGCCATGAACTCCGGACGGGTCAGGAGGGCCTCGTACCAGCGAAGCGAGAAGCGCTAGGGCGGGAAGGTGACGAGATTGCCCGCCGTGAACGACATCAGCGCCACGACGATGTTGGGCAGCATCAGGAAGACGAGGTCGAAGACGACGACCGCCACGAGCAGGATGGTGAAGGGCGAGCGTTTCATGGGAGGACGATGCGGGGAGGATGATCCTCCCCGCGCCCCACCAAAATTTCGAGGGGGCGCGGGGGAAATCATTTCCCCCGCATCTTTCACTTCCTGCCTTCCGCTAAATCCCGAACCGATCCCGGAGCTTGTACCAGGCGGTGGTGGCGGCGATGGAGGCCGAGGGCTTCCTGGTGAAGGTGGAGCCCCACCGCCACAGCGTTCCCTTTTCCGATCGCGGCAAGGTGCCGGTGGAGCCGCTGCTCTCCACCCAGTGGTTTGCCCGGGCCGAGCCCCTGGCGGCCCGCTGCCGCGAGGCCCTCGATGGCGGCGCCCCCCGCTTCGTGCCACAGCGCTGGGAGAAGGTGTACCGCGACTGGCTCACCGACATCCGCGACTGGTGCATCAGCCGCCAGCTCTGGTGGGGCCACCGCATCCCCGCCTGGTTCGTGGTGAGTGAAACCGGCGGCGTGATCACCGAGGCCACGCCCTATGTGGTGGCCCGCGATGACGCCGAAGCGCGCCGCCAAGCCGAGCACCAGTTCGGTGCGGCGTCCCGCGCCGCCGGGCGCCCACTGCAGCTGGAGCAGGACCCCGACGTGCTCGACACCTGGTTTTCCAGCGGCCTCTGGCCCTTCTCCACCCTGGGCTGGCCCGATGAGAACGCCGCCGATCTGGCCGCCTGGTATCCCACCAGCGTGCTGGTGACCGGCTTCGACATCATCTTCTTCTGGGTGGCGCGGATGACGATGCTGGCCGGCGCCTTCACCGGCCGCATGCCCTTCGCCGACGTGATGATCCACGGCCTGGTGCGCGATGAGAACAACCGCAAGATGAGCAAATCAGCGGGCAACGGCATCGACCCGCTGCCACTGATCGAGCGCAACGGCGCCGATGCCCTGCGCTTCGCCCTGGTGCGCGAGGTGGCCGGCGCCGGCCAGGACATCCGCCTCGACTACGACCGCGCCAGTGGCAGCTCAGCCACGGTGGAGGCGGCCCGCAACTTCGCCAACAAGCTCTGGAACGCCACCCGCTTCGCCCTGCTCAACCTGGGCGGTGAAACCCCGGCCAGCCTCGGCGAGCCCGATCCGGCCGCGTTAACCCTCGCCGACCGCTGGATCCTCTCCCGCCTGGCCCGGGTGAACTGCGAAACCGCCGAGCGCTATGGCAGCTACGGCCTGGGTGAGGCGGCCAAGGGGCTCTACGAGTTCGCCTGGAATGAAGTGTGCGACTGGACGATCGAGCTGCTCAAACGCCGCCTCAATCCCCGCCCCGCCGTTGAAGGGGAGCCCCTCAGCGCTGAAGCCCTGGCCGATCAGCGGGTCGCCCGCCAGGTGCTGGCCAAGGTGCTGGCGGAACTGCTGGTGCTGCTCCACCCCCTGATGCCGCACCTGAGCGAAGAGCTCTGGCACGGGGTCACCGGCGAGGCGGACGGCACCTTCCTGGCCTTGCAGCTCTGGCCCGACGTGAACGAAGCCGCACTGGATGATGCCCTCGAAGCCCAGTTTGCCGAGCTGATCGAGGCGATCCGGGTGGTGCGCAACCTGCGCGCCCTGGCGGGGCTCAAGCCGTCCCAGAGTGCGCCGGTGGTGTTCCTCACCGGCCGGCCGGAGCTGGCGGCGGTGCTGCGCCAGGCCACCGGCGACATCACCGCCCTCACCCGCGCCGCCTCGGTGGAGGTGCGCGATCCGGGCGCCGCGGCAGGCGATGCAGCTGAAGCCCAGGCGGCGGGGCCCCAGCGCTGCCTGGCGGCGGTGAGCGGGGAACTCCAGGTGCTGCTGCCGATCGAGGGCCTGGTGGACCTGGCCGCCCTGCGCGGCCGCCTGGAAAAGGACATCGCCAAGGCCGAGAAGGAGATCAAGGGCCTGGCCGGTCGCCTCGCCAACCCCAACTTCGCCGGCAAGGCGCCGCCTGAGGTGGTGGCCGAGTGCCGCGCCAACCTGGCCGAGGCCGAAGCCCAGGCCGCGCTGGCGCGGGGACGGCTGGAGGGCTTGGGCTGAAGCGGGCTGGATCAGTATCGCATGCGCCAGCTGACGATGCGCCCGTCTTCGACGCGGAACAGGAAGTCTGCCCGGCTCGTATAACCCCTGCTGTTGTACTGGCCGGTCACCACCACGTCGTTACCCGTCACCACCACCTGCGGGTCGTTCACGCGTCCGCCCCGCTCGATGATGTCACTGTCGAGCCAGCGGAAAAAATCCTCGCCTGATTTGGCAGGGCCGCTGCCGTAGGCCTGGGAGGCGTTGGCGGCGAACAGGGCACTGATCCGTGCGGGATCGTTGCTGGCCATCGCTTCCAGCAACTGACGCACCACCGCCCCTGGATCCGACGGGAGCGCCTGGGCCAGTGGAGCCCCGGGGGCAGCACCAGGCCGGCCGCAGGTGGTTGGGCGCGGCCACATTGGGGGATGGCGGCGAAGACGAGCATGCCGGCCAGGGTTGCCGGCCAGACGCTGCAGAACTGCTGACGCATGGGATGAACCTCAACGGGTGGTGTAGCCGCCGTTGGCGAAGATGGTCTGGCCGGTGATCCACCAGCCCTCGGTGGCCAGGAAGCGCACGATCGGGGCAATGTCTTCGATCTGGGTGAGTTGATTCCCCATCGCCTGGGACTTGTGGAATCCCACCCGCTCGGGTGTTTCCTGACCATAGAAGAAGGGTGTGTCCATGAGGCCGGGGGCCACCGCCGTGACCGAGATGCCGCGGGCGGCAAATTCCTTGGCCGCGGCTCGGGTGAAGTGCTCCACCGGCGATTTACTGCCCGCGTAGGTGGCGTACCCGTCGGTGAAGGCCGCCAGCAGCGAGGTCACGATCGTGATGATCTTGCCGTTGTCGTTGAGCTGGCGTCCTGCTTCCTTGATGAAGAAGTAAGCGGCCTTGGCGTTGATGTCGAACATCGTGTCGTAGTCCGCCTCGGTGGTGTCCACGATCGGTTTGCGCAGCACCATGCCCGCGGTGTTCACCGCCACATCCACACCGCCAAAGCGATCCCTGGCCTGCTCGAACATCCGTTGAACCGTCGCTGCTGCTGTGAGATCGGCCTGGATGGCGAAGGCCTCACGGCCCAGATCCTGCACGGCCTGCACGGTGGCTTCGGCCTGCTGTTGAGCGGCCTGGCTGTGGTAATGCACCACAATGTTGGCGCCATGGCTGGCGAAGTCGCGGCTGAGTAAGCCTCCTAAGTTCTTGGCGCCACCGGCGATCAGCACGACGGCGTTCTTGAGATCACAACTGGACATGGCGATTCCGCTGACGACGCCAACCTAGTTAGTTGACAGAAATGGGGGTAGTGGGGAGAATGTTATTTACAAATTGCGCTGAGTGCAAGAAGCATGCACAGCCTGCAGCAGCTCTTTCTTCAGATCGTCGAGGCGGGCAGCTTCAAGCAGGCGGCCGAACAGCTGCATCTGGAGCCCTCCTCGCTCAGCCGCAAGATGGTGGCCCTCGAGAAACGCCTCAAGGTGAAACTGCTGCACCGCTCCACGCGCCACACCCGGCCCACCAACCTCGGGCAGCGCTACTACGAAGGCCTGCGCCAACTGCTGGATGAAGAGATTGCCCTGGAGGAGGAACTCACCAGCGGTGTTGAGCTGCTCAGGGGCACGCTCAGGGTGAGCGCGCCGGTGGATTTCGGTGCTGAATTCGTGGTTCCCGTCGTCCAGGAGATGCTGCAACGGGCGCCGGAGCTCTCTGTGGAGCTGCTGTTCAGCAGCCACTTCGCCAATCTGGTGGAAGACAACATCGATGTGGCCGTCCGCATTGGATCGATGCCGACCTAAAGTCTTATTGCCAGGCCGATCGGCGAGGTTCCCCGCGTTCTTGTGGCCAGCGACAGCTACCTGAAACGCCATGGCGCCCCTGAGGATCCCGACGACCTCAGCGACCACAACTTCATCCTCTATTCCCCCGTTCAGGCCAGAAGCGACGTTGTGTTTGCCGATGGCCGCAGGTTTTCCCACACCCGGATGCGCAGCAACATCACCGTGAACAGCGTCAACGCCATCCGTCAGTTGGTGCAGGATGGAGTGGGCGCTCACCTCGGGCCCGCCTGGGTGTTCCGCGAAGCCCTGGGCCAGGGCGAGGTTCGCCGCCTGCTGCCCGCCCACCCCCTGCAGAGCTTCCCGGTGCAGGCCGTGCACGTCGAGCGGGCCTACAGGCCAAGAAAGACCGAGGAGTTCATTCAGCAGTTGGCGGCCTATCTGCACGGCCATCTCTGCGCAGAGTCCTGAGCAACCAAGCTGATCAAGACTTCAGCCAGGCCCAGGCGTCTGCTTCCTGCTCGGCGCTGAAGTGGCGCATGCTGATCGGCAGCATGGAGCCCATCATCTGCGTCAACGTGCCCAGCCAGCCGGGTCCCCCGACGATGGCGTAGCGGCGCACGTGGCCGATGGCCGTGAACTTGGCGGAGAGCAGAGAGGTGTTGGTGAGCAAGGTGGGCACGATGCCGTGGAACCTCTTGATGCGCGCCAGCAGGTCGATCTGCTCGTGTTGGGCGAACATCTTGTTCAACACCGGCATCACGGTGTCGATGTCGTCTTCGCTGATGGTGCCATCCAATTCGTAGGCGATGAGGCTGGGGCTGCCCGTCTCGATCAGCGTCAGGGCTGGTTTCGGCGCGGGCGCGATTGCAGGCCGTTCGGCCGCGAAGGCGACAGCGGCGTCCATCGCTTCGGGGGCGAACATCCTGATGTCCACCATCGGCATCAACGCGTGCACCAGAGACATCAGGGCCTGCATGAACTGCTTGGTCGAGATGATGGCCATGCGCGGCACCCGCTCCATCTTGTCGAGCTGGCTGAACTCGAAGCGGGCATCCGCGGCCATGGCATCGGCTGTCATGTCCGACCACTGCGCCATGTCCACGATCAGATTGACGCGATCCTGGCTGGCGAAGGCCGCTTCAAAGGCTTTCTCCATGGTCTGAATATCGGCTTTCTCAATCAGCCCCTCAAGGCGCACACTCAGGACATGGGCCTGACTGCTGTCGATGCTGATCATGGGAGTTCTCCTGACGTCTTGACTTGGCCATGCTGAAGTTGCCGCTCTCAAGATCGCTGGCGAACCTGCGAAAGCATCTGGTAATTCTTGGAGGTAACTTTTGCTTGGCAAACCTAGTTTAGAGGTGTCGGTTGGAGGAAGCGTCCAGCGGCCTCGCATCGATCGATTCCTTCATGCTTCTGGGGGCATACCGGCTGGCGACCACGGCTGCGGCTCCAGTCCCCTGGGCAGAAACAGCGGGTGCATGGGATGGCCATCCCGGCTGAGGCGCAGGCAGTGCAGGCCTGTCAGCTTCGCCGCCACTGCGGCAGCGCGCCCCTTGTACTGGCCGCCTACGCCCCAGGCGGCCAGCTTCAGGTCTGCCGCCTGGGCCATCGCTCGCAGCTGCCGGTCATTGTCCGGTCCCACGGGATCGGCCGCAGCCTTGATGGCGGCCGGTTGGGTGGCCCGCAAGGCGAACAGGTTGGTGAGGCAGAGAGCCCCGAAGCCCCAGTCGCGGGCGAAGCTCAGGCAACGCCGCAGGGTGGGATCGTCGCGCACGGCATCGGCGCTGCTGGGGTTGAGGCCGATCACCATCAGCACGCCGCCGCTGGCCTCCCAGCGGCGCCAGAGGGTGTAGCGGTAACGGCCACAGGGGCTGAGAAGGGCGCTCCTCTCCATGGCGCCATCCTCTTGGCTCCGCTGCCGCGGCAGCCACTCGATGCTCAGGGCTCCGGGGGGGGCTCGCGGCGGTCCACCAGCGCCTGCAGCGCTGCTTCCAGGGCCGGTGGCAGTTGCAGCCGCAGCCCCTCCCCACCCAGGTGCAGGTCCCGCTGCGGGAAGGGCACGGTGATCCCCTGGGCCCGCAGGATCGCCTCGATGCGGAAGTTGAGGTCGCTCACGATCTCGTACTGGCGGCGGGGCTCCCGGGTCCACACCAGCAGGGTGAAGTTGAGGGAGCTATCCCCGAAGCTGCTGAAGAACACCTGGGGTGCCGGCGTCATCAGCACGGCCCGGTTGCCCTGGCAGGCGGTGATCAGGGCGTCGCGCACCGCCGAGGTGTCGGAGCCGTAGGCCACCCCCACCGGCACCTGCAGCCGCGACACCGGACTGCCGTGGCTCCAGTTCACCACCCGCGATTCGAGGAATTCCGAATTGGGCACGATGATCGTCACCCCGTCCAGGGTGGTCACCTTGGTGCTGCGCAGGCCGAGGCTGTCGACGCTGCCCTGCAGGTCGCCGATCTCCACGAAGTCGCCCACCTGGATCGGTCGCTCGAAAATGATGATCAGGCCGCTGAGGAAGTTCTTGGTGATCCCCTGCAGGCCGAGGCCCACCCCCASSCTCTGGCCGTCCCGGGCCACCACGATGGCGTTGGAGCGCACGTGGCGCACCAGCTTCCAGGCGAAGCGCAGGTCGGCGAGCTCCTGGGGCGTGGGCTGGCGCTGGCTCACCACCTGCCAGCTGCTCTGCTCGGCCGGCAGATCGTCGAGCTCCTGGGCCAGCACCCCGCCCAGCACCGTGCGCAGCTGCTGGCGTGGGGCCCGCTCGATCGCNTCGGGGGCCAGCTGCAGCAGGCGCAGGTTGGCCTTTGCGCTCAGCTGCTCCAGGGCCTCAGGCTCGAACGCCGGGGCCACCACGCACTCCAGAAAGAGGCTGGTGAGATGGGCGGCAGCGTCGCCATCCACCGGCGTGTTAAGGGCCACGATGCCCCCGAAGGCCGACACGCGATCGGCCTCCAGGGCGCGGTGCAGAGCATCGGCGCAGCCACTGCCGGTGGCCACACCGCAGGGGTTGGTGTGCTTGACCACCACCGCCGCGGGCTGGGCAGCCAGGCCATAGCCGAACTCCCGCACCGTGGCCAGGGCGGCATCGAGATCAATCAGGTTGTTGTAGCTGAGCTCCTTGCCCTGCAGTTGCCGCGCCGCGCCCCAGCCGGCGGTGGCGGCGCTGTACCAGGTGGCCGGCTGGTGGGGGTTTTCGCCGTAGCGCAGCGCCTGGCGAGCCGGCAGCGCCAGCTGCAGGGGCTCAGCTGTGGCTTCCGGCTCTGGCTGAGCCGCTGGTGGGGCCTCCGGCTCAGCGGCCAGGCGCTCGGCCAGCCAGCGGCTGATCGCCGCGTCATAGGCGGCCGTGTGGGCGAAGGCCTCCAGGGCCAGGCGGCGGCGCAGATCATGACTGAGGGGGCCGGCGGCCAGGGCCTCGAGAAAGGCGGCGTACTGCTGGGGGCTGGTCAGCACCGCCACATCGGCATGGTTCTTGGCCGCAGCCCGCACCATGGCCGGCCCTCCGATGTCGATGGTCTCGATGGCGGTGTCGAACGGCACGGCCGGGTCGGCCACCGTTTCGCGGAAGGGGTAGAGGTTCACCACCACCACGTCGATCGGATCGATGGCCTGGGCGTCCAGATCCGCCTGGTGGGAGGGGTCCTGGCGCCGCGCCAGGATGCCGCCATGGATGCGGGGATGGAGGGTCTTGACCCGGCCCCCCAGGATTTCCGGAGCGCCGGTGTGCTCGGCCACGCGGGTCACCGCCAGGCCCGCGGTCTGCAGCGCCGCCGCGGTGCCACCGCTGGAGATCAACCGGTAGCCCGCCGCGATCAGGCCCTGGGCCAGGGGAACCAGACCGTCCTTGTTGGACACGCTCAGGAGAGCCGTGGGGGCCATGGCGGCAGCTGGGGAGGGGCAGGAGGCCAACCTACGCAGCGGGCCGTGGCCCAGACTCCTGGCGCCAGCCCCGTCCCGCCACCGTCGTGCCCGCACCCCAACAGCCACCGGCCGAGGCGCTGCTGCGTCGGGGACCCAGCAGCGCCGATCGGCGGCTGGTGCTGCTGCACGGCTGGGGCGCCGACGCCGACGATCTGCTCGATCTGGCCGACCTGCTGGTGGACTCAGACACCAGCGTGGTGGCCCTGCGGGCCCCTGGCCTGCACCCAAGCGGCATGGGCCGCCAGTGGTACGACCTGCAGCAGAGCGGCTGGCCGGAACTGCCTGGGGCCCTGGAGAACCTGCGCCAGCGGCTGGAGGACCTGGGTCAGGAGGTGCCGCTGGGGCGCACGGTGCTGCTGGGCTTTTCCCAGGGTGCCGCCATGGCCCTGGATGTGAGTTGCGGCGGTGCTGGCCTGGCCGTGGCGGGGGTGGTGGCATGCAGCGGTTACCCCCACCCCGACTGGCAACCCGGCGGCGGAGACCGGCCGGGAGGCGCAGGCGGACATGGCTTCCCGGTGCTGCTCACCCACGGCCAACAGGATCAGGTGGTCCCCTACGCCGCCAGCGTGGAGCTGGCCAGGTTGCTGAGCGCGGGCGGCCATGGCGTGGAACTGCTGGGCTTCCCGGGCGGCCACACGATCGACATGGCCCTGATTCCCTCCATCCGCAGCGCCATCACGGACGCCTGGATGGAGGCCTGAGCTGACTCAGAAGCAGGTGTGGATCAGACGAAGGCGTATTCGTACTCTTCCATCTCCTCCCAGTCGTCGGAGGCGAGGGCCTCGATGCCCTCGAACAGCACCTCTTCACCGATGCTGTCCACGATGGAGCGCAGCGATGGGAACAGGAAGTGGTTCTCCTCGGCGTACTGGGCGCTGAACAGGCCCTTCTCACCCCAGAAGAAGCGGTCGGTGGTGTGCTCGTTGCGGCGCACGTTGAGCAGGGCCGGCGGCACCAGAGCCTGTTCGGCAATGTAACGGCGGGCAGCCGTCACGGGCTTGTGGGAGCCGGTCTCCAGGTTGAACGTGGAGACATGGGCCAGGACGCGCTGACCGGCAAGACGACGGCGGCTGATCCGCTTGCGCTTCTTCGACATGGAGGCAGCTCCCGCGGCGGGGAGAGAGAGGGGACTGGAGAGGCCGGGCGGGGAGGACCCGATGGCCATGGACCGGCGGCGGGGAACCGAGGGAAGGGAACCGGCGCATGGAGGCCGGAAGGGGTGAACCCGGAAGCCCTGGGGCTGGCGGACTGAATGGACGCTGGGCAGCATCCAAAGGGTGGCGCAACCGACCGTGGCCGCAGAACTGGCAGAGCAGCGTCGGCAGATTCCGCAAAGCCCTTAAGGCGCGGAACCCAGCAGGAGGGACGGACCGTTGGACGGACTGCCCTGCCACTGCTGTAGCTTCGTTTGAGCAAAAGCGCAACTGAAGCGGACCAGACGCTGCTCCAGGCCCAGGACGGCTCAGGGAGTAGTGGTCGATACCGAGATATTAAGCTTCTTTTCTCGGTTTGCTTCACGTTCCGCCAAATTTGTTTCTGAATTGCTGCCCGGGGCCGAGGTGATGGCTGTCTCCAAGCGCTTTCTCAGCCTGCTGCAGTTCCAGCTCGCCCAGTTCGCCGACCGGCCCGACGTGACCTCGCTGGTGGTGTACGTGGCAGCTGTGGAGGAGGGCAAGAGCCCCCAGCTCCTGCCGGTGGGCCAGTGGCCGATGGCGAATCGCACACTTGCGGCGGTGGCCCTCGACAATCCGCTGACCGCCGTGGCCGATCTGCGCCGCTGGCTGCCGCTGCGTCACGGCGGTGTGCTACTGGGTGCCCTGCAGGTCGACACCGCGGCGCTGCCCTGGCCCGAGCCGCTGCGCCAGCGCCTGCAGGCCGTGGCCCTCTGCCTCACCGAGGGGCTCTGCCTCGACCTGGAGCAACAGCGCCTCCAACAGCAGCTGCTCGCCCAGCACGAGCAACTCACCGTGCTGCTGCATCAACTGCGCAATCCCCTCGCCGCCCTGCGCACCTTCGGTCAGCTGCTGCTGCGGCGGCTGGACGGGGATGAGCGCAACCGCCCTCTGGTGGAGGGATTGCTGCAGGAGGAGCGGCAGCTGCAGCGCTACGTGGACGCCATCGATCGCCTCGGCGGTGGCAACCTCGAGCCGGCCCAGGAGCCTGGACCGGGGCCGCTGCTGCTGCCGCCCAGCCTCGGCGGGTCCGCCAGCCAGCCCCTGGCGGACCTGTTGGAGCGCCTGGTGCAGCGGGCCTGCGCCACCGCGGCCCTGCAGGGGCGCCCCTGGCAGGGGCCCCAGGCCCTGCCCCAGTGGCAGGGCGACAGCGGGGCGGTGGCTGAAATCGTGGCCAACCTGCTCGAGAACGCCTTTCGCTACAGCCCCTCCGGCTCGGCGGTGGGGCTGCAGTGTCGGCCAACGCCAGCAGGGGGCTGGCAGCTGGTGGTGTGGGACGGGGGGCCACCGATCCCTGCACCGGAGCGCCAGCGGATTTTTCGCAGGGGGGAGCGGGGCACAGCGGGCGCCGCCCAGCCCGGCAGCGGCCTCGGCCTGGCGCTGGCCGCCGATCTGGCCCGCCACCTCGGCGGCGAGCTGGTGCTGTGCAACGCCCCGGCAGACCTTGACCCTGCCCTGCCGGCGCACGGCAATGCCTTCTGCCTCAGCCTGCCAGCGCCCGCAGCACCAGCCCCATGAGCAGCAGGGCCAGGGCCTCGCTCCACTCCACGCAGGCGCCGTAACTGTCGCCGCTGTGGCCGCCGAGGCGGCGCCCCAGCCAGAACGGCACCAGCACGGCGGGCACCAGCCCCAGCAGCGGCAGCCAGCCGAAGCTCCCCGCTGCCGGGGCCCGGGGCGGATCCAGCACCAGCACCAGGCCAGCCACCAGTGCCGCGGCCAGCAGGGCCGGCAGCAGCTCCCGGCGCAGGCCTCGCCAGTGGCGGCGGTGGAACCCGGCGCTGCCGCCGGCGGCGGGATCCTGGCGCAGGTAGGGGAAGCGGGCCATCGCCAGCAGCGGCGACAGCCGCCCCCAGAAGCCCGTCCACAGCAGGGCCATGGGGGCCGCGCCCGCCAGGCACACCAGGCCGGCCCCCCGCAGCAGAGCCAGCAGCAGGGCCGCCTGCACGGCGGCGGCGCCCACGCGGCTGTCAGCCATGGCCTCCAGGGCCCGGGGGCCGGCCGCCAGACCGTCGGCGGTGTCGAGGGCGCCGTCGTGGTGGAGCCCACCGCTGAGCCCCAGGGCGAGGGCGATCACCAGGAGCACCTGCGCCCCCAGCGGCAGCCAGCCGGCGGTGCCCAGCCAGACCAGGGCCTGCAGACCGCCCAGCACCAGGCCGATGAGCGGCGCGAAGCGGGCGATGCGCTCGAAGCGCGGGCGGATCCAGGGCCAGCCCGGCAGCACGGTGTAGAAGATCCAGGCGCCGGCCAGGTCCCGCAGCCAGTCGGGCGCGGAGCGGGAAGTGTGGCGGGGTTCCCTGGACACAGGCAGACGACCTCTAGCGTCGGAGCATCGCCGGCGCGGCCCCATCAGCTTCACACCGCCACCCTTTAACTTCACGGCCACAGCCCGCTGTCCCCGCACCCGGGCCCGCTGTGGCTGCTTCCAGACCCCCCACGGTCCGGTGACCACGCCCCGCTTCATGCCGGTGGGCACCCTGGCCACGGTGAAGGGGGTCATGCCCCCCCAGCTGGCCGCCACCGGGGCGGAGATGGTGCTGGCCAACACCTACCACCTGCACCTGCAGCCCGGTGAGGCGATCGTGGCCGAAGCAGGCGGCCTGCACCGGTTCATGGGCTGGTCCGGCCCCCTGCTCACCGACTCCGGCGGCTACCAGGTGTTCAGCCTCGCCGGCATCAACCGCATCGACGACGACGGCGTGACCTTCCGCTCGCCCCGGGACGGCAACCGCATCGTGCTCACGCCGGAGCGGGCGATGGCGATCCAGATGGCCCTCGGCGCCGACGTGGCAATGGCCTTCGACCAGTGCCCCCCCTACCCGGCCAGCGAGGCCGAGGTGGAGGCCGCCTGCCGCCGCACCCACACCTGGCTGGAGCGCTGCCTGGCCAGCCATCAGCAGCCCGGCCAGGCCCTGTTCGGCATCGTGCAGGGCGGCTGCTACCCGCGGCTGCGGGCCGAGTCAGCCCGGGTGGTGGCCTCGATGAACCTGCCCGGCATCGCCGTGGGTGGGGTGAGCGTGGGTGAACCGGTGGAGGAGATGCATCGGATCGTGCGCCAGGTGGGCCCGCTCCTGCCCGAGCACACGCCCCACTACCTGATGGGGGTGGGCAGCCTGCGGGAAATGGCCGTGGCCGTGGCCCATGGCTTCGATCTGTTCGACTGCGTGCTGCCCACCCGGCTGGGCCGGCACGGCACGGCGCTGGTGGGTGGCGAACGCTGGAATCTGCGCAATGCCCGCTTCCGCCACGACCACACCCCCCTCGACAGCGGCTGCCCCTGCCCCGCATGCCGCAGCCACACCCGGGCCTACCTGCACCACCTGATCCGCGCTGGCGAGATGCTGGCCCGCATCCTGCTCAGCCTCCACAACATCACCCAGCTGCAGCGGTTCAGCAACGCCATGGCCCAGGCGATCCGCGAGGGCTGTTTTGCAGAGGATTTCGCTCCCTGGGAACCGCACTCTGAGGCCGCCCACACGTGGTAGCGTCCGCCTCTCGCTGATGGATCTGCAGGGATGGTCGTCTCCGCGCTGCTGGCTCACGCTTCAATGCACCACCTTTCGGGCTCCAGCCTGGCCCAGCTGCCTGAGGCCTACCAGGCCTTCGGTCCCCTGGTGGACATCCTGCCGATCATCCCCTTCTTCTTTCTGCTGCTCGCCTTCGTGTGGCAGGCCTCCGTGGGCTTCCGCTGATCCTCAGCCCTGACGCAGCACCTTCCACACGAAGTGGGGCAGGGCGAGCATGCGACGCCAGCGGCTCGGCTCCTGAATCAGCCGGTAGAGCCACTCCAGGTGCAGCCTGCCCATCCAGCGGGGTGCCCGGGTCTTGACTCCGGCCCACACGTCAAAGCTGCCGCCCACCCCCATCCACAGGCCCGTGCGCTGCCCC
>NZ_JADEWP010000310.1:0-1248 GCF_015207535.1 Cyanobium sp. LEGE 06143
GTCCGGGCCGGTGCGGCCCACGCAGCGCACCACATCGGCAGGGGCATTGGCGGCAACAACGGGAAGATCATGGCGCCGGGAAAATTCTACCAGCGGCCGGTAAGAAGCCCGGTAGTTGTCCCAGGCATTGGCGTCTTCGATCATTTCGGTTTCGCCGGTGATGCCCGCCAGATAACTGTCCAGCGCCGGCTGATAATCCAGGTTGAACTGCTCCAGGGTCAACACCTGGCGCGGACGCTGTTGGTAAAGCCGTTGTTGCAATTGGGCCTGCAGGAGGTGCGAGGCCTGGTGGCCATGATACTCGCCAATCACCACYACATCGGTGCTGGTCAGTGCTCGTKCCAGGTTGTCGATGGTGACTGGCTGGCTTGAATGGCTGTCGACCAGTACGCTGTCATACAGGGTTTGTGGTTGCGCGGGCTCTGTGCCGGACGGTTTGGGTAGCTGGGCACAACCGGTCGTTAGCGCCAGGCTGAGCGCCAGAACAGGGAGGCGAAAGCGTTCGGGTGAGGCCATCGGCGATGCTCAGTCAGGTTTGTCGGTGCGCCGTTCGCGCCAGTCTTCGCCCAGTCTCTGCTCGACGTATTCGCGGATAAACTGGCGGACTTTCTGTGACGGAGTGACATCCTCTGCTTTGCACAGTTCCTCAAAGACCGCTTTCTTCTCCGGATCGATCAGTAGCGTCAATCGGGCTGTTCGGTTTTCCTTAGTCATAAGTGGTAGTGCTCATGGCATGTTAATCAGGTTAACATTGAATGTAATCGGCGTGAGCATATAATGACTGAGCTATAGCCGCAACCGGGAAGTGCCTCATGTCGCACCGCGCTCATCTGTTTTCTCTGAGGATTGCCCACGCCTTCCGTGAAGCCTGTGTGGATGAGCGTTATACCGGCGGCCGCTTCCTGAAAGACCTGATGGCCGGCGTCACCGTCGGCATTATTGCTATCCCCCTGGCCATGGCGCTGGCCATTGCCAGTGGCGTTGCCCCCCAGTATGGCCTTTATACCGCCTTCATTGCCGGTTTTGTGATTGCCCTGTTCGGCGGCAGCCGTTACAGCATCTCCGGCCCCACGGCGGCGTTCGTGGTGATTCTGTACCCCATTGCCCAGAGCTACGGACTGGGTGGCCTGCTGCTGGCCACCCTGATGTCCGGGGTGTTGCTGGTGATTATGGCGGTGATGCGCCTGGGCCGCTTTATCGAGTATATCCCGGAATCCGTCACCCTGGGGTTCACCGGCGGTATTGCGG
>NZ_JADEWP010000311.1:0-1234 GCF_015207535.1 Cyanobium sp. LEGE 06143
CTATTACGTAACGGGCGCCGTCCATCCCCCACCACCAGGTTGCCCCGGAATGGATCCATCAGTACCGCGTTCACTTCGACATGGGCTGGGATCGCTACCGCGCGGTGGTGTTCGAGAACGAGAAGTGGTTGGGCCTCTTCCCTGCCGAGGTCGAGCTCTCGCGCCTGGCCTCCGGTGTGCCGCGCTGGGAAAGCCTCTCGGCTGATGTGAACAGGCTCGCCAGGAGGAGGATGAAGGCGTATGAGGCTTCCTGGAGCACGCCGACCACCGCTTCGGCCGGATCCTCGAGTGCATCGGT
Source organism: Cyanobium sp. LEGE 06143 (assembly GCF_015207535.1). Taxonomy (NCBI): domain Bacteria; kingdom Bacillati; phylum Cyanobacteriota; class Cyanophyceae; order Synechococcales; family Prochlorococcaceae; genus Cyanobium; species Cyanobium sp. LEGE 06143. The sequence goes on from NZ_JADEWP010000311.1 coordinate 299, forward strand.
GAACGCGACAACACCCTGATTGTGCTGGTGCCGGATAACGGCGCCTCCTCCCAGGGCGGCCCGGTGGGGGCTTTCAACGAATTTGGTTGGTTGAACAAGCGTTGTGGGAGCCTCGAGGGGGTGCTGCCCAGGGTGTACCGGGGCCGCTGCACCGACAACTTGATCGTGCACTGGCCCGCCGGTATAGAAGCCAGGACTAGTTGATGTTCGGTCACTGGGTGACCCATCATGACGACTGGCGGGCCAACTGCCGTTTCCCACGCCTCAGCTATGCCGAAGGCCAGCTGAAGGGCTATCCCCGCGACATAGAGAGCACCATCGAGATCACCCGCGACCTCGACACCCTTGGCTTGGAGCGCCACCACGTGGTGGAGGATCCTGCCAAATGCCGTGATCTGGCAGCCAAGCACCCCGAGAAGCGGCAGGAGCTGATCACCCTCTGCTGGTGTGCGCCCGGCCGCTACCAGCTGTGGCCCCTCCATACACGCCTCTTGGCCGGGACAATGGTGGAGCGCCCCGAGATCACCGCTGATCGCCGGCGCATCGTGCTCTACCCCGACCTCTCTGTGATGCCGATAGGTTTCAGGGGGGCATCACCGGCGGCCTTGGCCATCTCCACGTGGATGGAGCTCCGGTGGCCCAGACGCTCTTCGACACCACAGTGCCGAACGTGTTCGGCCTTGATGGCCTCAGCTGCGGCTACGACTTCGGCGAGGCCGTGAGCGAGGCCTAGAGGACCCCATTCCGCTTCAGCGGCAAGATCCACGCGGAGGTGGAGGTGGAGGAACTCTGCGGCGAGCTGATCCTGGATGAGGAGGCCGAGGTCCGCTGGCTGATGGCACAGCAGGAATCCTGCCGTGGGTTCAAGCCAGGACTGGTGACGCAGCGCTTCTGGGGCGTTGCCTTCCGCAGCTCCCGTTCCCACACTGCGGGTAG
>NZ_JADEWP010000312.1:0-1206 GCF_015207535.1 Cyanobium sp. LEGE 06143
GGCCCGGGGTCAGGGGAGGCGGGCGCTGCTAGGGGGTCGGTGCTCATGCCGTGCAGTCTGCAGAGCCTCAGCGGGGTCGTCCAGGCAGCACCTGCTCGGATTCCCGCAACGTGGTGCTGTAGCCCAGCTCCAGAGCGGTGGCCTTGAGCTCAGCGGGGTCGCGGCCCGCCTGCTCCGGATGGCAGACAGCCCACCACACCAGGTGATCCACCCGATTGGCGGGGGTGATCACGCCGCCGGGGTTGAGGGAGCGGATCACCAGCCGCCCCCCGTCCTCGGTGATCCACATCGGCTCCTCTTTGTCGCAGCGCACGGTGTCCGTCTGGATCGACACATCCGGCCCCAGCTGCCGCCAGAGCTGCATCCGCCAGAGGCCCGCGATGGTGGCATCGGGCTTGGGACCGTAGACCCCAAGCACCAGCATCCCCTCCGGACGGGGCCGCTCATCGAGCACCACCAGCCCCGGCGGCCGCTCCACCGCCGTGGCCTGGGCCTCTGCCGCCGGCGGCGGCGGCAACATGCTGCTCAGGAGGGCAAGGCCGGTGGCCGCCAGGGCCCAGGGCCCCCACGTCGTTGGCAGCATGGTGGGCGGCTCGGCTCCCCATGCTCGCCTATCTCGACCACCAAGCCAGCACCCCCTGCGATCCGGCGGTGCTGAACGCCATGGAGCCCTGGTGGCGGGAGCACTGCGCCAACCCCTCCAGCCGCCTGCACCGCGAGTCCCTGACGGCGGCTGCGGCGGTGGAGCGGGCTCGGGCCCAGGTGGCCGCGGCCCTCGGGGCTGACCCCGGCGACGTGGTGTTCACCAGCGGCGCCACCGAGGCCAACAACCTGGCCCTCAAGGGCGTCTGCGAGGCGGTCCTGGCCCAGGGCGGCGAGCGGCGGCGGCTGCTGACCCTGGCCACCGAGCACCGGGCCGTGCTGGATCCGCTGCGCTACCTCGAGCGCCACGGCTTCCCACTCACGGTGCTGCCGGTGGACTCCGGCGGTCTGGTGCAGGAGGAGCTGCTGGCGGCGGCCCTGGGCCCGGATGTGCTGCTGGCCTCCGTGATGGCGGCCAACAACGAGATCGGCGTGCTGCAGCCGATCAGCACCATCGCGGCCCACTGCCACCACCACGGCGTGCTGCTGCATGTGGATGCCGCCCAGGCCGCAGGCCACATCCCGCTGGCGATGGCGGAGCAGGGGGTGGATCTGCTCAGCCTC
>NZ_JADEWP010000313.1:0-1128 GCF_015207535.1 Cyanobium sp. LEGE 06143
CCCCAACCCTATGCACCCCCGCCGCCATGCCGATCCACCTGCTCTGGGGCGATGACGACGCCGCCCGGGGCCGGGCCGTGGATGGCCTGATCGCCCGGCTGGTGGACCCCGCCTGGGCCTCGATCAACCTCAGCCGCCTGGATGGCCAGGATCCCGCCCAGGCGGCCCAGGCCCTGGAGGAGGCGCGTACCGCTCCCCTGGGGGCAGGGGCGCGGCTGGTGCTGCTGCAGCGCAGTCCGTTCTGCAACCAGTGCCCCGCCGAGCTGGCCGATCAGCTTGAGGCCACCCTGCCGCTGGTGCCGGACCACTGCCATCTGCTGCTGGTGAACACGGCCAAACCCGATGGTCGCCTGCGCACCACCAAGGCGCTGCAGAAGCTGGTGAAGCAGGGGCAGGCCGAGGAGCAGGGCTTCCCCCTGCCGGCGATCTGGGATGGAGCCGGCCAGCTGGAGCTGGTGCAGCGCACGGCCAGGGAGCTGGGCCTGCAGCTGCAGCCCCGTGCCGCCGAGGCCCTCAGCGAGGCCATCGGCAGCGACAGCGCCCGGCTGGCCAGTGAGCTGGAAAAGCTGGCGCTCTACTGCCAGAGCGCGCCGGCCGGCTCGGCAGCACCCCAGGCCGACAGGGCGATCAGCGTGGAGGCTGTGCAGGCGCTGGTGGGGGGCCAGAGCACCAGCGCCCTGGCCGTGGGCGATGCCCTGCTGCAGGAACGGCCCGCGGAGGCGATCGCCCTGCTGGATGCCCTGATCGAGGCGGGCGAACCGGCGCTGCGCATCGTGGCCACCCTCTCCAGCCAGATCCGGGGCTGGCTGTGGGTGTGCCTGCTGGATCAGCGCGGTGAGCAGGACGTGGCCGCGATCGCCAAGGCCGCCGGCATCGGCAATCCGCGCCGCATCTATGTGATGCGCAAACAGATCAGGGGGATTCCCAGCTCCCGCTTCCTGGCCCTGCTGGCACGGCTGCTGGAGGTGGAGGCCGCCCTCAAACGCGGCACGGCCCCCGGGGATGCCTTCCGCGATGGCTTTCTGCTCGGTGCCGCCGCCCAGCAGCTCACCCCGGCGCAGGGCCGCAGCCGATAATCGGCCGTTGCGATCACCCCTTGGCCCCCACCCCTTTCTCTTATAAACATCT
>NZ_JADEWP010000314.1:0-1158 GCF_015207535.1 Cyanobium sp. LEGE 06143
CACCCTGGTCGCCGGCCCCGCCCTGGCCCAGACCCAGATCTGGCAGCGGCAGGGCGCTCCGCCACCGGCGGGGTCAAAGGTGGTGCCGGAAAACTGCACCACCGGCAGTGATGGTGAGATCACCTGCGGCACCCGCCTGGAGGGGGATGAAGGGCGCCGGCCGGCAGCTCCGCGTATCGAACTCTTCCCGAACTGAGCCTGCCCCCCACTCCGTCTTCTCCCTCAGGTGAGGGGACGGGCGGGATCCAGACCTTCCACTTCCCCCTGGAACACCCTGGAGGCGGTGATGTCCTCGGCCTCCAGGGTCATCAGATCCAGCTTGGTGAGGGCGCTGCCCATGCGGCTGAACAGCCGGTTGGCCTGGCGCATGCGGGCGCGATCGATGGCATTGCGGATCGAGCGGGCATTGGCGAAGAAGGGCAACTTCATGCGCCGCTGGATGTAGTCCGCGAAGGCGGAACGGGCCTCATCGCTGAAGCGGTAGTTCTCGGCAGCGAGAATCAGCTGGGCGATCGCCAGCAGCTCCTCGGCGCTGTAGTCGGGAAAGTCGATGTGATTGGCCACCCGCGATGAAAGGCCGGGGTTGGATTGGTAGAAGATGTCCATCCGATCCTTGTAACCCGCGAAGATCACCACCAGATCATCGCGTTGGTTCTCCATCACCTGCAGCAGGATTTCGATCGCCTCAGCGCCGTAATCGCGTTCGTTTTCGGGGCGGTAGAGGTAGTACGCCTCATCGATGAACAGCACGCCCCCCATGGCTTTCTTGAGCATCTCCCTGGTCTTGGGAGCGGTGTGGCCGATGTACTGCCCCACCAGATCATCGCGGGTGGCGGTGATCACATGGCCCTTGCGCACATAGCCCAGCCCGTGCAGGATCTTGCTCATCCGCTCGGCCACGGTGGTCTTGCCGGTGCCCGGCCGACCGGTGAAGGACATGTGCAGCGAGGGCGGCGCCGTTTCCAGGCCCACCTGCTGGCGGGCCCGGTTCACCACCAGCAGGGCGGCGATTTCGCGGATGCGCGCCTTCACCGGCCGCAGGCCGATCAGCTCGCGGTCGAGTTCATCGAGCACCTCCTGCACGCCGGCCCCCTCGTAGGCCGCCCTCAGGTCCACCGCCAGGCCCAGATCCGTCACGGGCCGCCGTCAGCTGGGGGG
>NZ_JADEWP010000315.1:0-1132 GCF_015207535.1 Cyanobium sp. LEGE 06143
GGCGGGCTCTGCCCAGCGACTGCGCCGCCTTCGGCAGCGGCTGCCGGCCCGAACACCCGCTGGGGGCGCCGATGGKGTCGAGCGAGGGGGCCTGCGCGGCCTACCACCGCTACCGGGCGGTTCCATGCAGGAGCTGATCCAGCTGGCCCACGGCGGCGGCGGCACCGTGATGCAGCAGCTGATCGACCGTGACCTGCGGCCCCTCTACGCCGATCCCGCCCAGGTGCTCCACGACGCCGCCAGCCTGGCGCTGCCCCATGGCCGGCTCGCCTTCAGCACCGACGGCTACGTGGTGCAGCCCCTGGAGTTCCCCGGAGGCGACATCGGCCGGCTGGCCGTGATCGGCACCGCCAATGACCTGGCCATGGCCGGAGCGCGACCCCTGCACCTGAGTGTGGCCCTGATCCTGGAGGAGGGCCTGCCGCTGGCGCTGCTGCGCCGGGTGGTGGCCTCCATGGCCGCGGCCGCCCGGCTGTGTGGCCTCACCATCGTGACCGGTGACACCAAGGTGGTGGAGCGCGGCAAGGGCGATGGCCTGTTCATCACCACCAGCGGCATCGGCCTGCAGAGCCTGGACGGAGCGCAGCCGGAAGCGCCCGATGGCCCGGCCATTGTTCCCAGCGCGATCCAGCCCACCGCGATCCGGCCCGGCGACCNNNTGNNGGNNNNCNNCGNNCNNNNCNNNNATGGCGTGGCGATCCTCGCCGCCCGCCACGGACTGCAGCTGGATCCGCCCGTTCTGTCTGACTGCGCTCCGCTCTGGCCCCAGGTGGAGCGGATGCTCGCCGCCGGCCTGCGGCTCCACTGCCTGCGGGACCTCACCCGCGGCGGCCTGGCCAGTGCCCTGCAGGAGCTGGCCGAGGCGGCGGGGGTGGAGCTGGCGATCGAGGAATCGCGGCTGCCGGTGATCGAGCCCGTGGCCCGCACCTGCGCCCTGCTGGGTTTCGAACCGCTGCATCTGGCCAATGAGGGCCGTTTCGTGGCGGTGGTGCCCCCTGAACACAGCGCCCGGGCCCTCGCCCTGCTGGAGCCCGACGGGGGCGCCTGGATCGGTGCGGTGCGGCCCGCCGCTGGCCGGCCCCAGGTGGTGCTGACCACGGCCCTGGGTACGCAGCGGCTGCTGCTGCCCCTC
>NZ_JADEWP010000316.1:0-1127 GCF_015207535.1 Cyanobium sp. LEGE 06143
CCTCTGCGGGGCCCCCACCCTGATCAACAACGTGGAGACCCTGGCCGCGATCCCAGCGATCCTGCGCCGCGGCGGCGACTGGTATGCCGCCATCGGCACCAAGGGCAGCAAGGGCACTAAAGTGTTCTCCCTCTCGGGGGCGGTGCTGAACCCGGGCCTGGTGGAAGTGCCGATGGGCACCAGCCTGCGCACGGTGGTGCAGACCATCGGCGGCGGTGTGCCCGGCGGCGCCGGAGCCGATGGCGGCGTGAAGGCCGTGCAGACCGGCGGCCCCTCGGGCGGCTGCATCCCGGCCCCCCTGCTCGACACGCCGGTGGACTACGAGCGCCTGCGGGAACTGGGTTCGATGATGGGCTCAGGCGGCCTGGTGGTAATGGGCGAGACCACCTCGATGCCGGAGCTGGCCCGCTATTTCATGGGCTTCAACGTGAACGAGAGCTGCGGCAAATGCCTGCCCTGCCGCGCCGGCACCGTGCAGCTGGCCCAGCTGCTGGATCGCTTCGTGGCGCGGCGGGCGACCCTGGCCGACCTCGAGCGCCTGGAGGAGCTCTGCCGCATGGTGGGGGCCACCAGCCTCTGCGGCCTGGGCAAGGCGGCGCCCAACCCGGTGCTCAGCACCCTGCGCTACTTCCGGCAGGAGTACCTGGCGGCCTGCCTGCTGGAGGTGACCCCATGAGCGTGTTCACCCTCACGGTGGATGGGCTGGAGGTGGCGGTGCCCGATGGCGCCTCGCTGCTGGAGGCGGTGCGGGCCGCCGGCTCCGAGCTGCCCACCCTCTGTCACCTGGAGGGGCTGACCCCGGTGGGGGCCTGCCGGCTCTGCCTGGTGGAGCTGGAGGACGGCGGCCGCCTGCTGCCCGCCTGCACCACCGCCGCCGCCGAGGGCATGGCGGTGCACACCGACACGGCTCAGCTGCGCGGCTACCGGCGCATGGCCGTGGAGCTKKTCYTCSCKGAGGGCAACCACKTGTGCGCCTTCTGTGTGGCCAGCGGCAKCTGCGAGCTCCAGGCCCTGGCGGTGGCCGTGGGCATGGACCACTGCCGCTTCCCCTACCAGTACCCGCCACGGCGSGTGGATGCCTCCCACCCCCGCTTCGTGATCGACCACCACCGCTGCATCCTCTGCAC
>NZ_JADEWP010000317.1:0-1079 GCF_015207535.1 Cyanobium sp. LEGE 06143
TTACGCCGCCAACCAGGAACGGGCCAGCGCGCTGGCCCGTTCCTGGTTGGCGGCGTAACGGCCATCCGGGCTGCTGAGGATCAGGTCCTCGCCGGCCTCGGCGGTGACCATGAACTCCTGGCTGGCGGAGCCTCCGATGGCACCGCTGTCGGCCTCCACGGCCACGGCCCGCAGGCCGCAGCGGCGAAAGATGCGGCTGTAGGCCAGGTCCATGGCGCCATAGGTGCGGCGCAGGCAGGCCTCATCGGCATGGAAGGAATAGCCGTCTTTCATGATGAATTCTCGGCCCCGCATCAGGCCGAAGCGGGGCCTGATTTCATCGCGGAACTTGGTCTGGATCTGGTACAGATGCACCGGCAGCTGGCGGTAGGAGCGCAGCAGATCGGCGGCCAGAACGGTCACCACCTCCTCGTGGGTCGGACCGAGGCCCAGTTCGCGCCCCTGGCGATCCTCCAGGTGGAACATGATCCCCTCGCCGGCGGTGTAGCCGCTCCAGCGGCCGCTGCGCTGCCAGAGCTCGGCCGGCTGCAGCTGCGGCAGGAGGGTTTCCAGCGCCCCGGTGGCCTCCATCTCCTGGCGCACGATCGCCTTCACCTTCTGCAGCACCCGCCAGAGCAAGGGCAGATAGGCGTAGATGCCGCTGCCCAACCGGCGGATGTAGCCGGCCCGCAGCAGCAATTTGTGGGAGGGAATCTCGGCCTCGGCGGGATCGTCCCTGAGCGTCACCAGCATCAGGCGGGAGACGCGCATGGCCGAGGGTTCCGAAGAGGCCGGAAGCTACCACCGCTGACCCCTGAGGGCGGCAGGAGCGCTGGGCACACGGGCGGCAGTAACGGCTGCCACAGCTGCCGGCCGGGGGCTCTGCTAGCTTTCCAAAGCAATCCAATTCATCTCATCTGAGACTCATGCGTTCCCCCGCGGGTGACGCCCCTGCCCCGGCACCACCGTCGCTCCAGCCCTACGCGCCCATTGCTGATGGGCGCCCTGCTCAGGATGGGCGGGCCGACCTCACCACCCCTGCGGAAACCGGGAATGCCGATGCTCTGATCAGCATCGATGAGGTGCAGAAGGTGCTCAGT
>NZ_JADEWP010000057.1:0-12865 GCF_015207535.1 Cyanobium sp. LEGE 06143
ACCCCAGCCACTGCGCCCACCCAGACCAAGCCGGCTGAGCCGGCTGAGCCCCAGGCGGCCGAAGCCACCCCCGCTGAGAAGCCCCAGCAGGGCCGCTGGCGCTATTTCGGCAACACCCTGGTGGACTGGGGCAGCTGGAAGCTGCATCCCGGTGGGCTGCGGGTGACGGTGGTTCAGCCCGCCACCGAAGACGTGGGGGCCTCCCGGGCCAGGGCCACGGCGGTGGCGGTGCAGTGCAGCAGCCTGCGCCAGACCTGGCGTGTGGATGGGGCCTGGCAGGCCTGGGCGGTGCCGGAGCCTCGCTCCGTGGGACAACAGATCGTGCTTGACCTCTGTGATGAGGTGCAGGCCTCGCCGGAGGGTGCCATTCCTCCGCCGGCTCCAGCCCCGGGGGTCTGAGGCCGGATCCAACCACCCCTGACCCTGGCGGCACCGGTTCGGGGCCGATACGTTGCCGGCGAGTCACTGGCCCACAGGCATGCCTGCCTGGTTCCTTCGTTCCACTGGCGGCCTGCTGCTGCCCCTGCTGCTGTCGGTCGCTGGGGCCCTCGGCAGCCTCTCCCCGGTCGCTCTGGCGCGCGGCACGCCGAGGGCCGATGCGCTTGAGGCCATCCGCCAGGTGTGGCCCCAGGAGCACCTCGACAGTGCCATCCGCCTGGCCCATCTGGAAAGCGGCCTCACCCCCACGGCCCGTGGCTGCGGTGGGGACTGCTTCGGCCTGTTTCAGATCCACTTCGGCGCCAACCGGGGTCTGATCGCCGCGATGGGCATTCGCAGCCCCGAGGAGCTGCTCGACCCTCTGGTCAACAGCAGCGTGGCCTACGCCATCTTCCGGCAATCGGGCTGGCACCCTTGGGGGATCGAACCCTGAACCGCCCATCCCCTCCTGTGGAGGTGGCCCTGGCCGTGCTCGAGCAGGGCGGCCAGTGGTTGATCCAGCTGCGGGATGACATCCCCGGGATCGTGGCCCCTGGGGCCTGGGGACTGTTCGGGGGCCATCTCGACCCGGGTGAGAGCCCCGCAGAGGCGGTGCGCCGCGAGCTGCTCGAGGAGATCGGCTGGTGGCCCCCCGCCCCGCTGCCCTTCTGGTTCTCCCATCGCAATGCCGATCGGGTCGCCCATGTCTTCCGCGCCCCACTGCCGATGCCCCTGCAGACGCTCCAGCTCCTGGAGGGTCAGGACATGGCGCTGGCCTGCCCTGCTCAGCTGCGCAGCGGCCGGGCATGGAGTCCGAGGTTGGGGGAACACCGCGCCATCGCCCCCTCGCTCCGGTGTGCTCTCGAGGCCCTGCAGCCGCCGCAGTGAGGAGTCCAGGGCTGGYCCCCTTGGCTGAACTGCTGCCCAGGCGGCAGGCAGCTCTGCTCAGMAACGGGATCCCGGCTCCAGCAGGAAGGCCGTCTCCTCCGGCGTGGAGGGGCGCCCGAGCAGCTGGTTGCGGTGGGGGAAGCGCCCGAAGCGGGCGATCACAGCGTGGTGCCGCTGGGCGAACAGGGCGGTGCGAGGGTCGCTCCAGCGGGCGAAAAGGGGCAGGGAGGCTTCCTGCACGGCCAGGTCTTCGCTGTGCATCATCGGCATCAGCCAGAACTGCCGGCGGGCTCTGGCGGGCTCAGTGGCCACCCAGCCCCGCGCCACGGCGGCCTGGCTGAGGGCCAGGGCCTCAGGGTCCGTGCTGAAGGCCCGGGCACTGCCACGCCAGATCTGGCGTGGCAGCTGGTCGAGAAGCAGCACCAGGGCCAGAGCCCCGAGGGGCTCGTCCCCCCATCTCAGCAGCGTTCCCGAGGCGGCCTGTTCGGTGAGCGGAAGGAAGCGCTGGCGCACGCGGGCGTCGAAGGCCCCATCCCTGGCGAACCACAGCCGGGGCTCGATGGTCTCAAACCAGAACTGCAGCAGCTCCAGTGCCTGAGGGTTGGAGCCAGCGCCATCGGGTTCAGGTGTCATCCCAAGCACGATCTCACCACCAGGCCCCTCCCCGGCACGGCCGATGCCCAGCCTCGCGGGATAACAGCTTGCTTTTTGCGAGAACATGGGGTAGTATTCTGGGTGGCCAAAGCAGGCAGTTCGGGCCATCGCCGTAAGCCCGCTCTGCTCTCGCCGCCGCTACAGCACCCTCGCTCTCCGTGCTTTCCGGCAGAGCAGCCCGGGCCGGGAGGCCTGAAGGTCACAACCCATGGAGAGTCCCGTCAGCGCGGGAAGGGTCGTTCCCGTTGCGTCATGCCGATATCTCCGTCAGGCCATGGGACCTCGCTGCAACGGCGTTTCGGCGTCCAGGCCAGTCCATGGATTCAGTTTGTTCCACCCTCGTTTTTCACCCCATCACCATGACCACATTCCATCGCTCCAACCGCCAACGCCCCCTGAGGGGGGCCTCTGTGGGTCGCGGTCCTTCCGGCCCGTGCTGCCCGCTGCGACCCCTGGGCAGCAGCGGCTCACGACAGTCGGGAGCTCCCCAGCCGATCACCTGGGAAGACCTGCTCGGCCAGCGCTGAGACCCATCGCGGCCCAGCCGCCCATCAGCCCAGCTCGCGGATGGCACCGATCAGGGCCAGCACCCAAAGCCCTGCGGCACTCAGAAAGCTGATGCCAAAGCCAGGGCCCCGTCGTTCAGGCGCCTGCAGGTAGCCCACGGCATAGGCCACACGGCCTGCGACCCAGAGGATCCCCAGCAGGTTGGCCAGTGCCGCCTCACTCCAGAGGCAGGCCAGCCAGTAGCTGGGCAGAAAGAACACCAGCTGTTCAAGGGTGTTCTGCTGCACCCGCACGGCCCGCTGGAACGGCTCGGGGCCGTCCATGGCCGGCGGCTTCACCAGGTGCTTGAACCGTGCCCGGCCCACCGCCAGCGCCGTGCCCTGATAGAGGCTGAGGCCCGCGAGGGTCACCAGGGCAGGCAGGGCGAGGCTCGTCATTGTGGTGCGGCAGCAGGCCCCATCTTTGCCGCCGCCTCGCCGCCGCCTCGCCGCCGGCTTGGCCACAAACCCCCTGGCCCCACAATTGAGCGGACTCACCCTGCGACGGCTCGCGCGTGACCAACCTGCTCCCCAGCCTCCTGCAGATCCTGCTGGGCATCCTGTTGCTGTTCGGTGGTGGCGAGCTGTTCGTGGCGGGGTCCACCGCGGTGGCCCTGATGCTCGGCATCCCCCAGATCGTGATCGGCCTCACGGTGGTGTCGCTGGGCACCAGCGCCCCGGAGCTGTTCGTGAGCCTGATCGCCACGGTGCAGGGCAAGGAGGCCATTGCCATGAGCAATGTGGTGGGCAGCAACATCTTCAACGTGCTGGTGGTGCTCGGCATGAGTGCCCTGGTGATGCCCCTGAGCGTGCGCAGCCGCCTGGTGCGCCGCGATGTTCCCCTGCTGGTGGCCCTCTCGATGGCGGTCTGGGGCATGGCCAGTGGCAGCCAGCTCACCTGGCAGGCCGGCGTGGCCCTGTTGGTGGGACTGCTGATCAATCTGGTCTGGGAGATCCGTACGGCCGGGGAAAACCCCGAGGAGGCGGGGGAGTTCGACGCCAGCGAGCGCCTTTCGGCCCTGGCCGCCGGACTGCGCCTGCTGGGCGGGCTGGCGCTGCTGGTGGTGGGCTCCCAGGTGCTGGTGCGTGGGGCCACCACGGCCGCCCTGGGCCTTGGCGTCAGCCAGACGGTGGTGGGGCTCACGATCGTGGCGGCCGGTACGTCGATGCCGGAGCTGGTCACCTCGCTGGTGGCCACTTACCGCGGCAAGGTGGATCTGGCCATCGGCAATGTGGTCGGCAGCAATCTGCTCAACCTGTTCCTGATCCTCGGAGTCTGCGCCACGGCCTCAGGCGGCAGGGGCCTGGCGGTGGACCCCGTGCTGATCCAACGCGATCTGCCGGTCATGGTGGTCACCACCCTGGCCTGTCTGCCGATTTTCTGGAGCCATGGCCAGATCACCCGGCTGGAGGGGGGGATCCTGGTCATGCTGTACGCGCTGTACCTGGGGGAGCAGGTGCTCAGCAACAGCGTCAGCAGCCTCACCGATGAATACCGACTGATTGCCCTCACCGCCGTGGTGCCGCTGGTGCTGGTGTTTTTGGTGTGGCAGGCCCTGCGCTGGCGGCATGAGCGCAAAGCCGGAGTCTGACCATGGGTCTGCCGCCTCAGAGCCCGAACTGTCTGCAGATCAGCCAGGGCACCAGCAGGGTCATCAGCAGCGTCAGCGGAAAGCCGTAGCGGGCCACATCGAGAAAGCGGTAGCGCCCCGGCCCGAACACCATCAGGTTGGTCTGGTAGCCCACCGGGGTGAGGAAGCTCTGGCTGGCCCCGAACAGCACGGCGAAGATGGCGGCCATCGGTGGCATGCCCAACCCCAGGGCCAGCTGAGCCGCGATCGGGATCAGCATCGCCACGCTGGCGGCATTGCTCATCACTTCGGTGAGCAGGGTGGTGAACAGGAACACCACCGCCAGAGCCCAGTAGAGTGGCCATGCGTCCAGGCCTCGGATCAGCGCCTGGGCCAGAGCCTCCGCCAGCCCCGTTTTCTGCAGCGCCACGCTGAAGCTGGCCAGAGACCCCAGCAGCAGGATCACATCCAGCCGGATCGAGCGCTGCAGCTCCCCTGGCCGCAGGCAGCCGGTGACCACCATGGCCACACTGCCCAGCAGGACGGAGGCCACCAGGGGCAGCACCTGCAGGCTCGGCAGCAGGATCGACAGGCCCACGATGGCCAATGCCACACGCTTGCGGCTCACGGTGGGCAGGTCGTCTTCAATCTGCTCCAGCACCACCAGATCGTTGCCGGCCAGCAGACCGCGGATGGCATCCTGTGGTCCCTGCAGCAGGAGCACATCGCCCTCCTGCAACTGGGCCTTGCCCAGGCGTTCCCGCACCACGGCGCTGCCGCGGCGCAGGGCCAGCACGGTGGCGTTGTAGCGCTGACGGAAGCGCAGATCGCGCAGGCAGCTTCCCGCCAGGGCCGAGCCTGCCGGCAGCAGGGCCTCCACCATCCGCTGGCTGTTCTGGGCGTCGGGAATCGGAGGGCTGGAGGCCCCCTCCTCCGGCGTGGGCGCCAGCACCACCGTGTGCTCCTGCTGCAGCCGCAGCAGGTCGTTGCGGGTGCAGCGCAGCACCAGCCGATCGCCCAGCTCCAGGCGCCGGTCGGCCAGGGGCGGCTGAAAACGCTCCTGATCCCGGTGCAGCTCCAGCACGTCCACATCGAAGCGTCGCTGCAGCCGGCTGCCAAGGAGCGACTGGCCCACCAGCTCGGAACCCCTCGGAATCTCCACCTCGGTGATGTAACCGCTGCGGGCGAAGCCCCGGGCCAGATCGGTGTCGTCGTTGCCGCGATCCGGCAGGAAGCGATCCGAGAGCAGCACCATGGCCAGGCTGCCCGCCATCCACACGCCCAGGCCGATGGGCGTGAATGTGAACAGCTCGAAGCCGCCGTAACCCAGTTTGTTGCTCACCTCGCTGGCCAGCAGGTTCACCGAGCTGCCGAGCAGCGTCAGGGTTCCGCCCAGAACCGTGGCGAAGGAGAGGGGCAGCAGCACCTTGGAGGGGGCAATCCGGCGCTTGTGGCACCAGCCCTCGATCACCGGCAGCAATGAGGCCACGATCGGCGTGTTCGGCACAAAGGCCGAGACTGGCCCGACCACGCCAGCCAGCAGCAGGATCATGCGCCTGGGGCTGCGCACGGCATCGGAGCCGATCAGTCCCCGGAGCCGGTCCAGGCCACCCGAGCGGAACAGGCCGGCCGAGAGGGCGAACAGGCCCACCAGGGTGAGCAGGGCCGGGCTGCCGAAGCCCTCCAGGGCCTCGGCTGGCTTCAGCACCCCCAGGGCCATCAGCAGCCCCACGGCCAGCAGGCCGGTGACTTCCGCCGGAATCCAGCTGCCGATGAACAGCACCACCGACAGCACCATCACCGCCAGGGTGATCAGAGCCTGGGGGGCGAGAACGGCCTCTAGCAGGGGTGGCAAGGGCCAGGCGCCGACGCCGCCTGAATGTAGGGGCTTCGCTGCCGCGGCCCCCTGGGGGTCAGCTCCCAGGCAGCTCGGCCAGATCCTCTGTGGCGCCCATCACCACCAGCAGTTCCCCCTTCTGCAGCACATGGGAGGCGGGGGGATTCACGGTGAGCTGGTTGTCCGGCCCGGCGGCCAGCACACTCACGTTGAAGTTCTTGCGCAGGTTGAGATCCCGCAGGGACTGACCGATGAACGGTCCGGGAACCCGGATCTCCTCGATGCTGTTGCGGTCGTCGAGCCGCAGACGGTCCAGCAGGTTGGGACGCACCAGCTCAAGCCCCAGCCGCTGGCCCTGCATCTTGGAGGGGAAGATCACCCGGTCGGCACCGACCCGCTGCAGCATCTTCATGTGCAGGTCGTTGGTGGCCCTTGCGATCACCTGCTTCACCTGGCTGCCTGTGCTGTCTTTGGCGATCAGGGTGGCGGTGACACTCACCTCGATCGGTTCACTCATGGCCACCACCACCGTGGTGACATCGAGCACCCCCGCGGCCCGCAGAGCCTCTTCATCGGTGCTCTCCACCTTGCGGGCCGTGATCGAGGGGTCCTGCCTGTTGATCCGATCCACGGCGGAGGGGTCATTGTCGATCGCCAGCACGTCGGCGCCGCCCTTGCTCAGTTCCAGGCAGAGGGCCGTGCCGAAGCGCCCGATCCCGATCACCGCGAAGCTGCCCAGGGCCCGGCTCTCGGCTGGATTCCAGTTCCACCAGTTGCTCATGGTTGCCGGGAGTCGCGCGGGGCCAGATGAGTGGATCCTCGCTCAAGGCCCGACCCTGGCCCGTCGCCTGCCTCAGATGTAGAGATCTTCGCGGGGGTAGCCCACCCGCGGCTGGCGGCGGCTTCCATACAGCGCCGAGAGCAGCAGCAGGATGCCCAGCCGACCCACAAACATTCCCACCATCAGCACCAGCTGGCCCCAGCGGTTCAGCTGGGCCGTGACGCCCAGATCGAGCCCCACGGTGGCGAAGGCGGACATGCAGGTGAACAGCTTTTCGAGAAAGTTGAAGCTGTTGGCCCCTTCCGCTCCACTCGCCGTGGGTCCCAGGCCCAGCAGCAGGGCCATCAGCAACACGAAAATCAGCGAGGCGATCGTGACCCCGATGGCTCGCATCACCACCCGATCAGGAATCTGGCGGTTGTGAATCACCACCTCTTCTTTCCCCTGCAGGGTGGAGCGGGTGGTGGCCATCAGGGTGGCAAAGGTGGTGGTCTTGATGCCACCGCCTGTGCCGCCCGGACTGGCGCCGATGAACATCAGCACGATCACCAGCAGCAAGCCGGCGTCGGAGATCGTTTCCACCGAGAGGGGCAACGTGGAGAACCCCGCTGTGCGGGTGCTGATCGACTGGAACAGGGAGACCTGAAGCCGCTGCAGCCCACCGAGCGATTGGACAACGCCCCCGGTGGCGAAGGATTCGGTGAACACCAGGCCCAGGGTGCCGAACAGCACCAGCAGCAGGGTGGAGCGCAGCACGAGGCGTGTGTGCAGGCTGAGTCGGCGCATGCCGCGCCAGGTGGCGCGGTTGGCCCACAGGTCATTCATCACCCGCCAGCCGATTCCCCCCACCACGATCATCGTGGCGATCACACCATTCACCACGGCGTTGTCGCGGTAGCGCTCCAGGCTGCTGCTCCACAGCCCGAAGCCCGCATTGTTGTAGGCGCTGATGGCATGGAAGAGCGAGGCCCAGAACCGCTCCAGCGGGTTGGCGATATCGGTGAAGCCAAAGCTGTAGAGCAGCACGGTGCCCAGACCCATCACCCAGCAGCCCGCCACCAGGATGCTGTTGAAGGTGGGGCCGATTCCGCCCACGCCGAATTCATCGAGGGCACGGCCCTTGTCGAGACGGGAGCGCAGCCCGGAGTGGCCCTGCACGAAACCCTGCAGGAAGGTGGTGATGGCCATCAGGCCCAGCCCGCCGGTGATGATCAGGCCCGCCAAGGCCACCTGCCCCAGCAGGGTGAGGTCGGTGCCGATGTCGATCACCGTCAGGCCCGTGACCGTGATGGCGGAGGTCACGGTGAAGAGCGCTTCCCAGAGCCCCACCTCGGGCGAGGAGCAGAGCGGACTGGAGATCACCAGGGTGCCGGCCGCGATCACCAGAGCGCCGGTGACCACCGCAAACTGAGGCACGGTGAGGGCGTGGCGCCAGCGTTTCAGGGCCTCCCAGGGGCCGGTGCGAGCGTTGCGGCGCAGATGGCTGTCTTGCAGGGCGATGTCAGGGGGCGGCATCGCCGCAGGGTCCAGGCCGGAGGCGCTTAACCTAAACCCCCTCACACCCTGGCTTTTGCCCCCGCTGCTGGCCTGGTTTCCCGATCTCCCCCAGCTGATCGACCGGGCTGCCCAGCTGGATCCCTGGCTCGGCTACGGCGCCATCGCCCTGGCCATGCTGCTGGAAAACCTGATACCGCCCATCCCCTCGGAGGTGATCCTGCCCCTGGCGGGTTATGGCGTGGCCCGAGGTGATCTGGCCTTGCTGCCCACTCTGCTGGCGGCCCTGGCCGGCACCGTGCTGGGGGCCTGGTGCTGGTATCTGGTGGGTCGGCTGGTGCCGCGGCCGCGGTTGGAGGGATGGCTGGAACGCCATGGCGGCCAGGTGGGTCTGCGGCTGGGCAGCCTGGAGCGCAGCCGCTCCTGGTTTCTGGCCCATGGCCGGGCCCTGGTCTTCTGGGGACGCATGGTGCCCGGGATGCGCACGCTGATCTCGGTGCCCGCCGGCCTCGAGAGGATGCCCCAGTTGCCTTTCCTGGCCTGGACCACCGCAGGAAGCCTGATCTGGAGTTTCGCCCTGATCCTGGCCGGCCGTCTGCTTGGGCAGCAGTATTCCCTGGTGGCCGAGCGCTTGGAGCCCTATGGGCAGATGCTGCGCGTGCTGCTGCTGGCCACCCTGCTGCTGGGGCTGGGGGTGATCGGGACGCGCCTGTTGGCCCAGCCGCAGCGACGGCAATCCTGAGCCGGAACCATCCCCGCGTGGATTGGATCACCCCTCCTTCTTGAAGCCATAGGACATTCCTTCGCGACGCCAGCCCAGCGGGCGAAGAACCCGCTTAAGGTTTACTTCGCAACCCCCTACTCCAGCCACTCGCCATCGCCTCAAACCCTTGTTCCTTGAGTTGAGCTGCTCTTGACGAGGCTCAATCACCATTTCCCGCAAGGCCTGGGCAGTCGCTCGCCACGGCCATCCACGTGTGCCTGATGGCACCACTCCTGGTTCTTCTGGATCTCAGGATTGTGGCCGTTCTTCCCCTGATTCAGCTTCCTGGCTTCTCCCCGGGGCATCATTAAGTTGGCAGATTGCTTCCGAGCTATCAGTCCATCAATGTCCCAATCGCTGCCAAGGTCTTCAGGGCCCTTAGTTCAGGACCCGTAGTTTCATCCTCTCACTGACGTTCTCCCGTTCAGATGCCACCGGAATTGTCGTCATCATGACTGTCGCCTTTCTGGAGACGGCCTGGCTTGTGCCGCTCTATCCACTCGCTGCCGCTTTCCTCTCCCTCGCCTGGTCACCCGGCGTCATCTGGCGCACCGGACCCCGCCCCTGCGGCTACCTCAACCTGCTGATGGTGAGCGTGGCGTTCTGCCATGCCGTGCTGGCGCTGCTCGGGCTCCACGCCAGGCAGCTGGCCGTCGACGCGACGGCCCTGGAACCGGTGCGCTTCGGCTGGACCTGGATGGACACGGCAGGCCTGAAGATCGGCTTCGATGGGCTGATCACCGAGCCAGCCCTGATCGCCATGATCGTGATCACCGGTCTGCATGTGCTCGTGCAGATCTACACGATTGGCTACTTGGAAATGGATTGGGGCTGGGCTCGTTTCTTCGGTTCGCTCAGCTGCTTCGAAGCCGGCTTGTGTGCCCTCGTGCTCACAGACTCTCTCTTCTTCAGCTATGTGATTCTCGAGCTGCTCACCTTGGGCACCTACCTCATTGTGGGCACTTGGTATAACCAGTCGCTCGTGGTCAAGGGGGCCCGGGATGCCTTCCTCACCAAGCGGATCGGAGACCTGATCCTGCTGGCCGGCGTGATTGCCCTGCTGCCGATCACCGGCACCTGGAACTTCCATGGATTGCAGGCCTGGGCCGAGGCTCAGATCGCCGCCAGCCCCGATGGCCATGTCACCCTGCCACTCAGCGTCACCCTGATCCTGCTGGCCCTGATTGCCGGGCCGATGGGAAAATGTGCCCAGATTCCCCTGCACCTCTGGCTCGATGAGGCCATGGAGAGCCCCCTGCCCTCCACGGTGCTGCGCAACTCCGTGGTGGTTCTGGGTGGGGCCTGGGTGCTGTTGCGGCTTCAGCCGCTGCTGGCCCTCAGCCCGCTGGTGGGTTCGGTGCTGGTGGTGGTGGGAGGTTCCACGGCCCTGGTGGGCGCCCTGATTGCCCTGGCCCAGGTGGATGTGAAGCGAGCGCTCTCCTTCCTGGTGAGCAGCTGGTTGGGCCTCCTGTTTGTTGCGGTCGGTCTGGGCGGCGTTCCCGTGGCCAACCACCTGCTGCTCGTCTACCCCCTGCCCATGGCCCTGCTGCTGATGGTGGTGGGCACCGTGCTGGTGAGCAATGTGACCCAGGACCTCACCCAGCTCGGGGGCCTGTGGAGCCGACGTCCCCTCACCGGTCTGGCCTTTCTCGTGGGCAGCGCCGGATTGATCGGCCTGCCGCCCTTCGCTGGTTTTTCAGCCCTGCGCGAGTTGCTGGCTCTCACCGCCGGCAGCACCCATCCCGTTCTGCTCTCGGGCGTGGTGCTGCTGAGCAATGGCCTGATCGCCGCCGGATTGATCCGGGTGTTCGGCCTCATCTGGGGGGGCAGCCCTTCGGCCTTCACCGCACGTTCGGCTGAGGTTCTCTGGCTGATGGTGCTTCCCACCACCGTGCTGATGGGTCTGGTGCTGCATCTGCCGATCATCCTGGCCAGCAGCGGCGTGTTCGGGCTCTCAGCCCTGCCGGCCTGGGGCCCCATGGCCGTGCCGCTGCTGCTCAGCACCGTGGCGGGCTGCGGTCTTTCGGCCGTGTTCTATCTGCGCCCGCACCCTCTGGCGAAGCTGCCTGCTGCCATGGGCGGCTTCCAGCGCTGGTTGGCCCACGACATGGACACCGAGCGCTTCTATCACCGCACGGTGGTGGCCCTGGTGCTGGCCCTGGCCCGGCTCGGGGCCTGGAGTGATGGACGGGTGGTGGATGGCTTCAGCACCGGCACCGGCGCTGCGGCCATGGCCAGCGCCCGCCGGCTCAGCTTCACCACCAGCGGCCGCACTCAGCTCTATGCCCTCACCTTGATCGTCGGCGTGGTGCTGATGGCCGCCTGGCTGCTGACCAATCCCACCCCGCTCCTTCCCACGACCCTGCCCTGAATTCCGGCCATGTCGCTGCTCATCCTGTTGCTGTTGGTGCCCCTGGTCGCCGGCCTTGCGGTGGCCGTGCTGCCCGCCGAGGCAGCCGTTCGGCCCCGCACCCTGGCCCTCGCCGCCGTTTCCGTTCAGCTTCTGCTCGGGGGTCTGTGCTGGCTGAGTCAGCCGGCCGACCTGGCCATGGCCTGGCTGCCGAAGCTGGGACTGGCGCTGGAGCTGGGCCTTGACGGCCTGTCCCTGCCGGTGGTGCTGCTCACCGCTCTGCTCACGATGCTGGTGCTGCTGGCCTCCCCTGCCGATCAGAGTCGGCCGCGGCTCTACGTGAGCCTGCTGCTGGCCACCAACCTCGGTCTGGTGGGAGCCTTCCTCGCCCAGAACGCCCTGCTGTTTCTGCTCGCCTTCGAACTGGTGCTCATCCCCACCACCCTGCTGGTGGCGATCTGGGGACGGGCCAATGGCCGCGGAGCCGCCATTCGCTATCTGATGTACGGGGCGGTGTCCGGCCTGGCCCTGCTGGCCGCGGTGCTCGCCTTCGGTTGGCTGGCCCAGCCTGGGGCTGATGCCGCCGCCGGCATGACGCTGTTCAGTTTCCAGACCCTTGCCAACGCCAGCTTCAGTCCATCGGCGGGCCATTGGATCCTCGGCCTGCTGCTGCTCAGCTTCGGCCTCAAGCTGCCGATCGTGCCCCTGCATGGCTGGCAGCCGATCACCTACGCCGAGGCACCGATCCCTGTGGTGATGCTGCTCAGCGGCTCAGTGTCGAAGCTGGGGGCCTATGGCCTGCTGCGCTTCGGCGTGGGTCTGCTGCCGGATGCGTGGGCCAGCTTCTCGCCCTGGATTGCGGCGGCGGCAGCCGTGAGCGCGGTGTACGGCGCCCTCAACGCCATTGCCCAGACCGACATCCGCCGTGTGATGGCCTACAGCGCCCTGGGCCACATGGGACTGCTCACCCTGGCCCTGGCCGCCGCCACGCCGATGAGCCTGCAGGGCGCCGTGGCTCAGGTGCTGGCCCAGGGGTTGATCACGGCCCTGCTGTTTTCCTGTGTGGGGCTGATCGAACGCAAGACGGGCACCACCTCCATCCCTGAACTCTCGGGCCTGATGAACCCGATTCGCGGCCTGCCGTTCACCACTGGCATGCTGTTGATTGCCCTGATGGCTGCCGCCGGCATTCCTGGACTGGCGGGCTTCCCGGCTGAGTTGCTGGTGTTTGAGGGCAGCTGGGTCACCTTCCCCAGGGCCACGCTGGTGTGCCTTGTGGCTTCCGGGTTCACCGCCGTCTACGCGGTGCGGCTGTTCAACCGTGTGGGCTTTGGACGTCTGGACAATGACCGCGCCGACTGGCTGGCCACGACATGGGCCGAGCGGGCCCCGGCGATCGTGCTTTCAGCCCTGGTGCTGTTTGCTGGCCTCCGCCCGGCCCTGTTGACCGGATGGAGTGAATCCACCACGGCCTTTCTGGCCCTGAGACAGTCCACAGGAACCACCTCCACCCTGCTCTCCCGGTCGACGGCGACAGCAGCCGCCATGGCCGCTGCCCTACCTCC
>NZ_JADEWP010000063.1:0-12153 GCF_015207535.1 Cyanobium sp. LEGE 06143
TCACGGCGCTGCAGGAGAAGCCAACCACCCCCGCCAGGCCCCAGCCCAGGCCAGCCAGACGACCGCTGGCCATCGGCATGCCCGAGCCCAGGGAGGCCAGGGCCAGGCCGGCGGCAATCAGACCACTGGTGAGCCAGAAGCGGCGCGGCAGCGGTTCACCCAGCCACAGCAGGGACAGCAGCGCCGAAGCCGGCAGCACCAGGCTGAACAGCAGCGTCTTCTCGATCACCGCCAGGGCCTCGATCGCCACGTAACTGCCGAACGGCCCCACCAGGCTCCCGGCCAGCATGTCCAGCCCCAGCCAGCGCAGTTGCCCCGGGCTCAGCCGGGGCAACTGGCGGCGGATCGCCCGCCGGTCGATGGCCACGCTGCTCACCCCCACCACCACCAGGGCGAAGAAAAAGAGGTTGCAGGCACTGATCGGGTTGGCGCCGTCGATCGGATGGGCGGCGCCCTGCAACTGCAGACCACGCACCACCGTGCTCTCCAGGCCCTTGAGCACCACGTAGGCCAAAAGGGCCAGAAGGCCGGTCATGAGCCGGGCCCTCCTCCCCAGAGCAGCAGGCTGGGAGGAGTGGTGTCGAGACGCCAGAGCTGGCGATGGGAGCGAAGCAGTTCCTGACCCACGATCGCACCTACTCCCAGGGCCTCGAACACGGGGTTGGCAGTGACGATCGCCTGCACCGGCGCCGGGGGCAACCCCCCGAGCAGGGTGGGTCCCTGCACCCTGATCCAGCGGGCCGGCTGGAGACCGCAGAAGCCAGCGACCTGAACGGGCCGGCTGGGCTCCACCTGGGGCAGCGCCGCAGCCAGGGCCTCCGTGACGAACAGCCCCTCGGCACCCGTGTCCGCCAGGGCCTCCACCGTGGTCTCGGCGGGCCCTGGGGCAGAAGCCCAGGCCGGCCTGAGCCGCAGGCGCAGGAGGGGAACGCCCTGGCTCCAGCGCATCGGCAGGGTGGTGGGAGCTGAGGTGACGGCCACGGAAGCGCGGGCCCGCTCGGCCAGATCAAGGGCGGCGGAACCCAGGGCCAGGCGGTCTGCGCCGGGATCGATCCAGAGAGGCAGCTGCCGCAGTTGCGGCGCACCGAGCACCCCGTCCACCCCGGGGGGAAGCCCAGCCACCGCCAGCACCAGGGCCTCAGCCCCCCGCAGCCGCAGGCTGTTGGCGCGACCCGAAGGCACCGGCGCCGCTTGCAGCGATGGCAAGACCACCCGTCGCGGTTGCAGATCCGCACAGCCCTCGCCGGCACCGGCCAGGCCGAAGGCGGCTGGGGGGATGGGGGTGTCCGCCAGCCCCAGGCGCTGCACGAGGGCAGGGGACACCAGCGTGGAGCTGGCGCCGCTGTCCACCAGGAAGCGCAGGCTCTGAGCGCCGCTGCGGAAGCTGAGCACGGGCGTATCACCGTGCGTGGCACGCTCCAGAGGCACCAGGGCTGAGCCGCTCAGCTGGCCGGGCTGGAGGGCCGGGCCACTGAGCTGGATCAGGGCGGCCAGACCCGAGCTGATCAGGCGGCTGAAGCCGAAGCTGGCCAGGCAGCTGACCACGGAGCCACCCCTCAGCGACGGCCGTTGACGATCACTGAGGGGCTGCCGCCAGCAAGACCCGGCAGGGCGGGCACAACTGAGGTCTGGCCATCCCACTTGTCGAGGAAGAGCTTGTAGAGCACCTGATCATCGAGGCTCTGGTTGAGGATCTCGTAGCGTTTGGCCTCCTGATCGGCGATCTTCACTTCCGTCTGGGCACGCAGCAGTTGCTGTTCGGCGATCTGTTTCTGCTCGATCGCGGCGCGGTATTCCTCGGCGATCTGCAGACCGGTGAGGTCGAGCCCCTGCACGATCACGTAGTTGAACTTGCTGAGTTCGCCGGCCACCTTGTCCTGCACCAGCTCCGAGATGCTGTTCCACTCGGTGGCGATCGTCACCAGCTCGTACTGGGAGAAGACCGATTTGAGCGCCTTGAGCAGGGAAGGCTGGATCACCCGGGCATAGATCTGGGAGTTGTCGGTGGCGATCGTTTCAAAGATCCGCCCCGCCTCCACCGGCTTCACGGCGTACTTCACGGTGGCGGTGGCCTCGATCACCTGCAGGTCTTTGGTGAGGGTGGAGAACTGCTCGGGGCGCACCTGGGTGCGCACGTCGAAATAGGAGATGGCCTGCACCAGGGGAACCTTGAAATTGGCTCCGGGATTGCGCTGTCCGCCGGTCACCTTGCCCAGGGTGGTGACCACCGCCACGGTGCCCGCCGGAACGATGAAGATGGTCTGGCTCACCAGGATCAGCAGGGCCAGAGCCCCCGCGATGATCAGCTGAAAGGCCGAGCCGAGCCCCCCTCCACCGGCTGGACGCATGGAACCTTGCATGAAGACGGAGTGCCGGGTGAGCCCAGACCCTAGACAGATGGGCTGCAGGGCCAGCGAGCGGCTACGGCCGGGAGCGTGGAGGGCTGGCAGCCAGGACGCCAGGATCCTGGGCCGAGGTCAGGGCCGGGATGAAAACCTTCTTGATGAAGGACCATGGCCGCCGGTGAAGACCCATGACGGCTCCAGGGGCTCCATGGACAGCACCTGCACACCTGAACCAAGCTCAAGCCATCGGGATTCGGAGGCTCCACCGATGGAAGACACCCCCCCGCAGCAGACAGCAGGAGCGCGCTGACGATCCGGCCCCTGCTCCAACACTCTCAACGGATCACCGACGTTCCAGGCCTGTCGCAGGCTGAAGGGCCGTGAAGCTGTCTTCGCAGTCTCACTCCCTCCWSYCYCNKYMTWCRCNCWKMCRCYGCNRWCGNCTNMAYMGGWSWWGWYCTCGRYSRTSKCCNNNYCAKKWRCCCCGGATCCCAACGGAATGTCTCCTTGGACACCTGGCCCCAGGTGCCAGCGCCAGCAGCTCCGCCAAACCAACACGCTGCCACTGCGATCGGAAGGTCTGCGGTGGCAGCAGCCCAGGCCCGGAGCTCCGCTCCGGGCCTTGTTGTTGCTCAGAACAATGGCCTGATCAGGCCGTGGAAGGGCCCGGCAAGACGCCATGATTCGGTTCTCCACCCGCAGCCTGGGGGTGAACCGACTGTTGTCGTGGGGGCCGAATCAGATCGTTCGGTTCACCCCATCCCAGCATCGGCACAGCTGGGCGATGGTTGTTGCACGGGGGCGATGAGACCCCGCACACCAGCAACTTCGCCACCAGAACCATGCTCAATCTGCGCACCACTTCTCCCTTTGAACTGTTCGATCGGCTCGATGAACAGCTCTCCCAGCAACGTCAGGAGGCCGGGCGTGTGCCCGCCGCTGAAGTGCATGACACCGCCGAGGCCTATACGATCAGCCTGGAACTCCCAGGGGTTGATCGCAACGCCATCGATGTGAAGGCCACCGAGCGCACCCTGCAGATCAGTGCCGAACGCCGCTCCACGCTGGACTCGGCGGCCCAGGACGCCCCGAGCCCCGAGCTGGGATCCCAGCCGGAAGCCACGGCCCAGACGCAGCGGCAACCCCTGATCAGCGAGTTCCGCTACGGCACCTGGAGCCGCAGCTTCCGCTTCGCAACCCCGATTGATCCCCAGCGGATCAGTGCCGTCTACCGCGACGGCGTGCTCACCGTGACGGCGCCCAAGGCCCCGCAACACACCAGCGTGTCGGTGAAAGTGGAGGGTTGACTGCCTGAGGCTTCCCCATAGCCCCAGGCAGCAAGACCCGGGATCTGCAACAGGTCTGAGAACACTGAGCCCCCGGTTGGTCCCGGGGGCTTTTTCTGCGGCTTGGTGGGGTTCTCGCTGCAGGCCATTGACGATCGAGAGGGAAAAGCGAAGGCAAGCAAGCTGGCAGACAACAGTGGTGCGCTTGTGAAGACGGGCCACTTTCCTTAGGCTTGGAGCCAAGCAACTGATCGGCTTGGCACACATCACTGCAACGGGAGGAATTTGCCGCATGCAAGATCGGGAAGACAGCTCGGCACGATTGCAGATCCCATTGATGCCCACCATGGCTGACCCAGCCCATGCCTTATCAGTGAATCCAAGCTCTTGAGCTTCATCCCTCAATGAAACTGGCTGGAATTCTTTTTGGGGCTGTGGCCCTCACAGCATGCTCGAGCAGCCCCACTGTCGTTGGACCAGCCCAGGATTCATCTCATGCTTTGAGGTCTCATCAGGTGCATGTCGAGAATCATGGCTGGCATGCCGGCCTGATCATTCCAGCAACTCACCTGAATCGGGAGATTCCTGAACTCAAGCAGGGATTTGGTCCGGCGGCTTACTATGAAATTGGCTGGGGTGATCGAGCCTTTTACCAGGCTCAACACACAACGGCTGACCTGGGCTTGCAAGCTCTGTTTCGCTCCAAGGGCTCAGTCCTACACGTCGTTGCCATTCCAGACTCCCCCGCCAAAGCATTCAATCACCTGGACGTCGTCAGCACCTGTCTCACGAAACACGAGATGGCATCTGTTGTGGAGTTTGTGGCCAACAGTTTTGTCCGTGGCCATCGTGGATCCGTGCTGCCGATCAACCAGGGCCTCTACGGCAACAGCCGGTTCTTTGCAGGCACGGGGAGCTATTCCTTGCTAAACACCTGCAACACGTGGATTGCAAAAGGTCTAAAGAGTGCTGGGCTGGATCTGTCCCCATCCTTGACCCTCACCTCAGGAAGCGTGATCAGCGCCGTGCGATCACGTCGGCAGCTCTGTACACCAAGGCCCCATCCGACAGCTCAATAGACAGTTCAGGGCCGGGACAACCAGGCGGGGTAGCCCTGGAGACTAGCCAACTCCAGAACCATAGAGCGAATCGATCGCCAAGCCGCTGATGAATCCCGAGCTGGAGCTGCTGATTTCGATTATCCTCATTACAACTTTTCTGGTCGTGAGATTTCGGAATCCCCCCTTCCGCCAGCCCTGCCCAGGCTCCAGCTGCCGGCTCACCGCTGGAGTTATCAGACCTACTGTATCCGCCCCTTCCCTGGGGCTTTCAGAAGGCCGCTCGGAAAACCTCCCTCAGCCTCGCCCTCGCCCGTACGGCACGCCCCCTGGTGCTCAACCTGGTGGAGTTGATCCACTGGGCCTCCTTCCCCCTGAGTTTCTGGATCCTCGCTTACATTTTCGTGCATGCCGACGTGATCGCCAGCCACGTGGATGGCGATCTGATGCGGGTGTTCTGGCTGCAACTGGGCATCGCCTGCCAGGTGTTCGGCGGAGGCATCAGCGGCATCCTGATGCACGAGTACGAAGGCTGGCAGATCACTCCCTTCCGCAACATTCTTGGCCTCCAGCAGAACGCGCCATCGGAGGATGTGGCCCAGGTGCTGGTGCCGAATTTCAACAATGTCTGGCTGCGGGCGGTGGCCTATCAGATGTTGTTCAGCTTTCAGACCGCCGGGCTCGACTTCTTCACCCTCGGGGTGTTTGGCGCCCAGCCCCTGCCCTTGCTGCTGCTGTTCGGGGGCATCGCCATTGCCCTGTTGGGTCCTTCGGAACTGCGCACAAGTTTGTTCCGTGTCGTCGACGGGGAAGCGCGGCCGGTGCTGCCGCTCTCCTGGTCGTTGCTGATCGTGTTTGCGCTCAATGCGCTCGCCAATCTGATCAGTGCGCACCACTTCTTTGGCCCCACCTTCCCTTTGTGATTCTCACCCTGGGGTTGGCCTGGCTGTTTCCCCCGGCCGCCTGGTGGAGCGGCGGCCTGTTGCTGCTGATGGGCGTGATCCTGCTCGCCTATCGCCTCGGTTGGAACGGGGAGCCGCTGGTGCTGGAACCCACCGAGGCAGCTGGGCCGGAGCTGGCGGTGGTGTTCATCCAGGGGGAAGGGATCCCGCACGAGCGCTACCGCCTGGTGGCCGAAGCGATCCAGCGCCACTGCGCCTCGCGGCGACTCTGGGTGGCGTTGCCGCGCTTCCTCGGCGACTCGCCGATTCCGCGTGAAACCCCACTGGTGGTGGCCCAGGCCCGCCGCGCGCTGGAGCAGCGCGGCATGGCGGCCGGCAGCCCCTGCCTGTTCGTCGCCCACGCGGCAGCCAGGGACTTTCACTATTGTCAGCTGCTCTCGCCGGCCGCCGCGATGGAATGGATCTACATTGATGGTCTGAGAAACAAGACATCGCTTTCGGGCCGCCTGTTCATCTACGAGCCGGTCGCGGGTTTCGACAAGGCTGCCGCCTACCTGGGCCGCTCCCTGGTCAACCAGACCCGCACGGCTTCACTGCTGCGGCGCCGCTGAGGCGATCCTCCTTTCCAGGCCAGAAGGCATGAGTGAGCGCATGGGTTCCTGGATTGCGGCAGCCACGATGCGCGCCTGGGCCCTGCACGCGGCCCGCACCACAGTGGCTGCGACGCTGGCACTGGGGCTGGCCAGCCTGGCTCGTCTTTCTGATGCCTACTGGGCTCCCATCACCACCCTGATTGTGATGCAGTCCAGCCTCGGAGCCGCCTGGACTGTTTCGAAGGATCGGCTGATCGGCACAGTGCTGGGTTCATTCTTCGGCGCTCTGCTGGCCAGCTCCATCACGCCAGCAAGCCTGGCGTTTGCGATTGGTGTGTTCGTGGTGGGGCTGCTGTGTGGCGTGCTGAAACTCAATCTGGCGGCTTACCGGTTTGGTGGCGTCACCTTGGCTGTGGTGGTCCTTGTGACGAGTGGGCAGCCCACCTGGCTTGTGGGCCTGCACCGGCTGCTGGAAGTGTCTCTGGGGATCGTGGTTGGCCTTGCCACAACCGCCCTATGGCCGGGGGATCAGACGCTGGCAGGGGGCGGCCGCTCCACCAG
Organism: Cyanobium sp. LEGE 06143; assembly: GCF_015207535.1. Taxonomy (NCBI): domain Bacteria; kingdom Bacillati; phylum Cyanobacteriota; class Cyanophyceae; order Synechococcales; family Prochlorococcaceae; genus Cyanobium; species Cyanobium sp. LEGE 06143. The sequence goes on from NZ_JADEWP010000063.1 coordinate 6,746, forward strand.
GACACGAAACCCCGGCCATCGGGAACAGAGATGAGCCACTGTTTTAGATGCTAGCCTCGAAATAGGAAGAAGAGTTTCCATGTCAGTCAACCTGACCAAAGACGTGCGTAGAAAAGCAACTGCCTCACTTGCGCGATACTTTGAAGAAGTCAAGGAAGAAGAAATCGGTGTCATCGCGGCAAACAGACTACTTGACTTCTTCCTGCAGGAAGTAGGACCCAGCATCTACAACAAGGCGGTGGCTGACGTTCTGCAACGCCTTCAGGCGCAACTCTCAGAGATAGACATCGATTGCCATGAAGGAGAATTTCAATACTGGCCCGAGCGGGGCCAATGGGACAGCAACAACCATCAGATCAGAGGATCGCAACAGACGCATGACGTGGGATCACGATGTGCCTCGCTGGTAGGTCTCAGACTTCACCATGACCACCGCAGTGATGGCCGTTCGCCTATAGCCCTGGCGGGGATGCGTCGATCTGGGCCAGAATGATGGCCCCAGATCCATCTCTGCCATGGGCCGCGACCGTGATCCCTTCCGCATCCCGCGTGCCGGCTGGGAAGTGGCGCCACTGGCGGGGCTTGCCYCGATCGATCTCAACGGCAGCGGCAGCCCCCTCAGCGGCGCCGAGTTCGTCAGTGAATCCGCCGTGGGTGGGGTGGCGGTGTACGCCATCTACCAGGCCCTGCTGGCCGCACTGCGCACCGAGGCGATGCGCCGCCGTGGCGAGATCGACCGGGCCGCCCAGCTCCAAAGCATTGCCGCCACCGTGTGGGAATCGAGCAAACAGGGCGCCGTGGTGAGTGCAGCCCTCGGGGTGGTGCTGCTCGTGTTCCCCTGGCTGAGCCTGCCGCTGACGCTGCTGGGCGCCGTGGGCATGGGCAAGGCCTCGCTCGACCTCTTTCATGCCTTCTGGGATGGGCTCAGCCCCGAGCAGCAGGCCGAGCTCACTAGCAGCGCCTTCGACGCCGGTGTGAACCTGCGGCGCTTTGTTGAGGGCGCCGGCACTGGCCCCAAGGCAGCCTGACCTCACGACCTAACCGGCTTGCGGCAACACCCCAGCCCCCACCAGCTCCTCCGTGAAACCCAGGGCGCTGCGGGGCTCGACGCGATCGGGGAACAGCACACCATCAAGGTGGTCGCACTCGTGCTGCACGACGCGGGCATGGAAGCCCTCCACCTCCCTCACAACAGCAGCTCCCGCCAGGTCGAGGCCTGCATAGCGAATCCGGCTCCAACGCGGCACAGCCCCGCGCAGGCCAGGCACACTCAGGCAACCCTCCCAGCCGCTGCCGCGCTCCTCGCCCAGGGGGGTGATCTGCGGGTTGATCAACAGTGTTTCAGGGATCGGCGGTGCCTCGGGATAGCGGCGGTTGTGGGTGATCCCGAAGATCACCACCCGCAGGGCCACACCGATCTGGGGCGCCGCCAGGCCGGCCCCGTCGCGGGCGGCCATGGTGTCGCGCAGATCCGTGACCAGGGCCTCCATCTCGGGGCTGCTGAACGCCCCGGGGGGCACCGCAGCTGCCTGTTGACGCAGGCGTGGGTCACCGAGGCGCAGAACGGGGCGGATGGCCATGGCCCTCGGGCAAGCACCGCTCCAGCCTGGCGGCTCAGGGCGTGGCAGGCCAGGGCGAGAAGCGAAGCGGCTCGCGCCTGGCGATCGAGGCCGTCCAGCCACGCAGGCTCAGGCTGGCCAGGCCCGCCAGCAGCGCCGCCGTGGAGCCGCCGGCCAGCCAGTCGCGCTTGAGCAGCGGCAGCCGCTCGCTCAACAGCTCCAGCGGCATCTCCAGCAGCAAGAGGCCGGGATCTTCCGCCCGCTGCAGGGGCCCATCGCCGCTGCGTTGCCACAGCCGCAGCAACAGCTCCAGGGCCAGCTGCTCAGCCATGGGGCCCGGCGCCTCTGAGGCTGGCTGCGCCGGCAGAGAGAGGCCCGTCAGCGGCAGGGCTCGCTCCCCCGCCACAGTGCAGAGGGCCAGGGCGACCAGGTAGGGGGCATCGGCCATGGCGCTGAGAGTCGCAGGCTCCACCATGCACCAGGCAGGGATCCTGGGGAATGTGTCACGATCCGCCCAGAACGCCGAGGGCAATGCTGAGAGCCAGCGCACCAAGGCAGCTCAGGTGGCTCCTGTCGACGTCCCAGGCGCTCGCCCCCCCCCTGCAGCGGATGCTGCCCTTCGCCCTGGGGCTGCTTCTCGCCCTGGTGGCCCTGGCGCCCGCCCTGGCGCAGATCAATTTTGGCGAGAACCTCACCGGCGGCAATGGCGGCACGATTCCCGATGGCGTGAACCGCTTCGGCGAGATCGAAGTCACGGAGGTCACCTCGCCGATCGACGGCGAGGTGCTGTTCAAGATCGCCTCCCCAACTGTTCTCGACCGCAGTCAGGTCGCGGAGGGGCAGCACCCTGTCGAGCAGCGCGCCAGGGAAATTCAGGCCCGGGTGGAGCTGGCGGCGGTCGAACGCCAGATGGATGGCGACAGCCTGCGGGTGGAGAAGGCCACGCTGAACAACGTAATGGTGATCACGGCGCGGGATGACAAGCATTCCCGCCCGCTCGTGCTGGCCTCGGTGACCAACGCCGACGCGAACTATTACGGCCTTCCCGTGGAGGAGGTGGCCGAAACCTGGCGCAAAGGACTGGAAAAGGAGATTCGCGACTTCAGCTACAGGCTCAGGCCCGAAAACCTSGCCCGCAGTCTGTGGCGCTTCCTCCGCATCCTTCTTGTGATGGCCGTCGGCACGGCCCTGATCCTGCTGATCAAAAACCGCATTCGTCGCCGGCAGCAGGTGCTTCAGACGCGCCTGGACACCTGCCTGGAATCCCTGCGTCAGAGCGACGCCACCCCCGCTGAGGAGGGGAGCGAGGGGCGGAACGACAACCTGAACGAGACCACGCTCAAGACGGTTCGACTCCGGCGTCGGCTCGGTCTCTGGGGACTATGGCAGTGGCTGTTCTTCTGGATGCTGCTGGTGCTGCTCTATGGGGGCACCTACCTGCTGCTCAGCCAGCTTCCCGGCCAGGCCACGCTCACGAGAAGCCTCGTTGACGTGCCCCTGAAGCTGCTCACGGTGTGGTTCTGCGCCACCCTGGCGACTCGCTTCTCCATCCGCCTGCTGGATCGCTTCGAGGCCCGCTGGCTGGACCGCCAGGCCAGCCGGGGCGGCGACGGCAGCCAGAGCAAGCGGCTGCGGCTGCGCTTCTCGACGATTCTCGATGCCGGCCGGGGCTTGCTGGTGGTGGTGATCTCGGTGGCGGGGTTGCTCTCGGTGCTGGGGGTGCTGGGGGTGCCCAGCAGTTCGATCCTGGCCATCAGTGGCCTGCTCGGCCTTGCGATCAGCTTCGGGGCGCAGAACCTGGTGCGCGACCTCGTCAATGGCTTTCTGATCCTGGCCGAAGACCAGTTCGCCATCGGCGATGTGATCAACGTGGGCGGCTACAGCGGCGCCGTGGAACGCCTGAATCTCCGCGTCACCCAGTTGCGCAGTGCCGATGGGGAGTTCATCACCCTGCCGAACAGCACCATCAGCCAGGTCAAGAACCTCACCCGCAACTGGTCGCGCGTGAACGTCAGTGTCGACGTGGACGTGGACAGTGACCCCGATCTGGCTCTGGCCGTCACCCGCCGCACCGGCGAGCAGCTGCAGCAGGATCCCGACTGGGGCGGCTTGATTGTGGCGCCGCCGGCGGTGCTGGGCATTGATGCCATCGGCCACGGCGGCATCAGGGTGACCACCTGGATCGACACCGCCCCCGGCCAGCACTGGGCCGTGAGCCGGGAGTTCCGCCTGCGCCTGCTGCGGGACCTCCACCAGGCGGGGATCCGGCTGGGCTCCCCGCGTCAGACGTACCTGGGCCAGCCCCCTCAGGTCGAGGCATCCCAGGACCCCTAGACCGGGCTTCCACGCCATAGCCTCAGCGGTCTTGGCCCTTGGAGAACGCGCCGATGCCGATGAGCCGCCGTCGCCGTCTGCAGCTGTCCCTGCTGAGTGCGGGCTTGATCGCTGTGGGCACCGGGGTCTGGTGGCGCCCCTATCTGGCCGAATCCCTCAGCGGCCTGGCCCCGCAGGGCCCTGGAGCAGGGCGCACAGCCGCCTCCTTGCCCCCCCCGACTGAGGCGCAGTCCAACGAGGCGCCCACCAGCGTGGCTCTGCCCAGCGCGGCCGATCTGAGCCGCAGCGCCGACGGCCGCCATTACCCGCTGCTGCCGGCCGAGCCTGCCGCCATCGCCGCCCTGCTGGCCGCGGTGGAGACCGCTCTGCGCGACCCGGAGACCCCGGCCCAGGAGCTGCCGTCGCTGGGCCACCAGCAACAGGTGATCTACCGGGTGCTCTCCCACCAGGAAGCCCTGGCGGCCCAGGTGCGTGCTGGCCTCGATCCCCGCTGGCAGAGCGTCTACGACCGCCACCTGGAGGCCCGGCGGGCCTTCCTGGCCATGCACCGCAGCGGGCCCAAGGCCACCAGCCTGCCGGCCTGGATAATCATCCAGCCACCTGCCGCCGACACCCTGATCGGCCACTACAAAAAGGCAGAGGCCGCCACCGGCATCGCCTGGGAGGTGCTGGCGGCGGTGAACCTGGTGGAAACCGGCATGGGCCGCATCGATGGCCTGTCGGTGGCCAATGCCCAGGGGCCGATGCAGTTCCTGCCCACCACCTGGGCCCAGGCGGGGGTGGGCAAGGGGAACATCCGCGATCCCCACGACGCCATCCAGGCCGCCGGCCGCTACCTGGTGCGCCGCGGCGGCCTCCAGGACATCCGCAAGGGCCTCTGGGGCTACAACAACAGCGACAACTACGGCCGCGCCGTGCTGCTCTACGCCTCCCTGATCGAGGAGGACCCGCGCGCCTACCTGGGCCTCTACCACTGGGAGATCCACTTCGCCACCGCCGCCGGCGACCTCTGGCTGCCCGTGGGCTACAACCAGGCCAAGCCGATCCCGCTGCAGGCCTTCCTGCAGCAATCGCCGGCCAGCGCGCCGCCGCCGGGCTCCTCGGGCTACTGAGCCCGCTCAGTCGCCAGCGGCGAGGCCTGCTGCCGCTGCCAGGCCTCCGCACCCGTGAGCAGGGCGGAGCCGATCAACAGCAGCGCAAAGCCCTGGCGCAGCCGCAGCTCCGGCAGGTGGGGCGCCAGCCACTGGCCCAGCAGCCCGCCGGCGGCTCCGCCCAGCAGCAACGGCACCAACAGCGGCAACGTCGTCTTGGGCCAGYGRCCCAGGGCCACCAGGGCCACGGCCGCATTGGCGGCGATCAGCACCAGGCTGGTGCCACTGGCTACGGCCATCGGCAGTCCGGCGAGCAGCACCAGGGCCGGCACGATCGCAAAGCCACCGCCCACCCCGGCCATGCCGGTGAGCAGGCCCACCCCCAGACCCTGGACGGCCAGAGCCACCGTGGCAGCACGGCTGA
>NZ_JADEWP010000071.1:0-11263 GCF_015207535.1 Cyanobium sp. LEGE 06143
CCGCAGGGCTGCTGCAACAACCTCTGCTCGATCGGGGAGACCTCACGCCGGAGGAGGTACGCAATCCCGGCCTGAGCTTCGAGCGCTGGGGCGAGCTTGGCGCCTGTCCCATCGCCGAACGCCCCGGAGTGCTGGTGGTGGCTGTACCGAGCGACTGTGGCCGCGAACCGCGGATGGCCGTGCAGCTTGCCTTGAGCGCGCTGGGCCTGGAGGCGGAATTGCTGCAGGCCAGGAGCAGGGATATCACCGATGCCCTCGAGCAAATGGCCCTGCTGACCTCCCTGGAACAGGAGGAGTCGTCTCGTGAAGCGGCTGGGAAGGACGAGGCCAGCGACCTGATGGAGCCACGCTCGCTCACGAAGGATCTTGAGCTTCCCAGCGCCGGCGGTCAGCTGCAGGAGGTGCTGGAACTGGAAGACCTGGAGGTCAGCGAAGCCGAAACCAACTCCAGCGCCAATGCCTCACCGATCGTGAGCCTGGTGGATCGGATCCTGATCGAAGCCCTCTGCATCGGCGCCAGCGACATCCACGTCGAGCCCCACGACCAGACCCTTGAGATCCGCTTCCGGATCGACGGCGTGTTGCAGAAGCTGTTTGAGGATCTGCCCCGCAGTCTGGTGCCTGCCGTCACCTCCAGGCTGAAGATCATGGCGGAACTGGACATCGCCGAACGACGGCTGCCTCAGGACGGCCGAATCCGACGACTGTTCCGAGGACGCAAGATGGACTTCCGCGTCAGCACCCTGCCGACCCGCAATGGCGAAAAGGTGGTGCTGCGGCTGCTGGACAGCAGCTCGACCGAGCTCGGCCTGGACACGCTGATCACCAATCCCGACGCCCGCGCAACCCTGCGGGAACTCGGCAGCAATCCTTACGGCATGGTCCTGGTCACGGGCCCCACGGGCTCCGGCAAATCCACCACGCTGTATGCGCTGCTGTCAGAGCGCAACAATCCAGACATCAACATCTCCACGGTGGAGGATCCCATTGAATACACCTTGCAGGGCATCACCCAGACCCAGGTGAACCGTGACAAGGGGCTGGACTTCCCCACCACCCTGCGGGCCTTCATGCGCCAGGACCCCGATGTGCTGCTGGTGGGAGAAACCCGCGATCTGGAAACGGCCAAAACAGCCATCGAGGCCGCTCTCACCGGGCACCTGGTTCTCACCACCCTGCACTGCAACGATGCGGCCAGTGCCATTACACGGCTGGATGAGATGGGGGTCGAACCCTTCATGGTGAGCGCCTCTCTGCTGGGCATCGTGTCACAGCGGCTGGTGCGCCGGGTCTGCAGCCAGTGCCGCATCAGCTACCACCCCGACCCGGAAGAACTGAGTCGATTCGGACTGTTGGGAAGCGAAGTTTCCGATGTGACCTTCTATCGGGCCGACACGAGCCATGGGCGCCAGAAACGTGCCTGCCCCAACTGCAATGGCAATGGCTACAAGGGGAGGGTGGCGGCGTTTGAAGTGCTGCGCATCAACGATGCGATCTCCACCGCCATCGCCCAGCGCCAAACCACCGATGTGATCCGGCGCCTGGCCCTGGAAAGTGGCATGAAGACACTGCTGGGCTATGGCCTTGAGCTGGTGCGGGAAGGCCACACCACCCTGGCTGAAGTGCAGCGGATTCTGCTGACGGATACAGGGCTCGAGAGTGAGCGTCGCTCCCGTGCCTTGAGCACCCTGACCTGCAAGGACTGCGGAGCCGGTCTCAGTGATGCTTGGCTGGAGTGTCCCTACTGCCTCACGCCCCGGTGAGGCTTCCCAGCCAGCCTCCCGGGCAGCCCAGGCCCCGATCCCTGGATTCCGTCGCCGATCTCTTGCTCTGAGACCCATGGCCGTGATGATCGAAGATCTGATGACTGAGCTGGTCGCTGCTGGTGGCAGTGACCTCCACATCAGTTCCGGGCTGCCGCCCTATGGGCGCTTCAACGGGCAGTTGAGACCCATCGTTGAGGAACGACTCGATGAGGAGGACTGCAACAAGCTGATTTTCTCGATTCTCAATAATTCCCAGCGCAAGCGTCTTGAGCAAGACTGGGAACTTGACTGTTCCTACGGCCTCAGGGGTGTGGCCAGGTTCAGGATCAATGTCTACCGGCAGCGCGGCACCTATGCCGCCTCTCTGAGGGCCCTGGGTAGCACCATACCCTCGCTGGAAAGTCTGAACATGCCATCCATCGTCGAGGAGATGAGTCGTTCCCCTAAGGGTCTTGTACTCGTCACCGGGCCCACGGGATCAGGCAAGACCACCACCCTGGCAGCCATCCTGAATCACATCAATCAAACTCGCACTGAACATATTCTCACCATTGAAGACCCGATTGAATTCACCTATTCTTCAGACAAGAGCATGATCCATCAGCGTCAGCTGAATGACGACACCCGCAGCTTCTCCAATGCGCTGAGGTCAGCACTACGGGAAGATCCCGATGTGATTCTCGTTGGAGAAATGCGTGACCTTGAGACCATTCAGCTGGCCATCACTGCCGCTGAAACAGGGCATTTGGTGCTCGCGTCGCTGCACACGAGTTCGGCCTCTCAGACCGTCGACCGCATGGTGGATGTGTTCCCCGCTGCCCAGCAGAGCCAGGTCAGGGTTCAGCTCAGCGGCAGCCTCGTAGCGGTGTTTGCTCAGACCCTGTGTAAACGCCACAAACCAATGCCCAATCAGCTGGGTAGGGTCATGGCCCAGGAGATCATGATCAGCACCCCGGCCATCGCCAACCTGATCCGCGAAGGGAAAACAGCTCAGCTCTACTCCCAGATTCAGATGGGTGGTGAACTAGCCATGCAGACTCTGGAGAAGTCCCTGGCTGATCTGGTGCTCAGCAACAAAATTCTGATCGATGAAGCCATCACCAAAACCAGTCGACCCGAAGAGCTCAAGCGACTGCTGAACCAACTCGGCTGAGTCCAGCCACCACCATGCCGACCTTCATTGCCAGCTACGAGAAACGGGGCAAGCAGACCTCCATCAGGGCGGAAGCTGCTGACGCCCTGCAGGCGAAGCGCAGCTTGCGTTTGCGGGGGATTCGGGTCACGGAGATCAAGGCCTCATCTAACACCTCTGCGATCAGTCAGAAGGCAATTCGACAGCTGAAGCAGAAGCTCAGAACCACCAGCCTGATCAGTGCCTTTGAAAGCAGGCCTGGCACCCGGGCCAAGGCTGTCTTCGCCAACAAGCTGGCGGCACTGGTGACGGCAGGGGTGCCGATCGTGCGCAGCATCGACCTGATGGCCTCGCAGCAGAAGATGCCGCTGTTCAAACGAGCCCTGGAATCCGTGAGCCTGGAACTGAACCAGGGCCTGAGCCTGGCGGAAGCCATGTGGCGTTGGCCGAAGGTGTTTGACCGCCTCACCCTGGCGATGGTGGGGGCCGGCGAAGCAGGTGGTGTGCTGGATGAGACGCTGCGCAGACTGGCCAAGCTGCTGGAAGCCAATGCGCGGCTGCAGAATCAGATCCGGGGTGCGATGGCCTATCCAATCGCAGTGTTATGCATCGCCATTGCTGTGTTCCTCGGAATGACGATCTTTGTGATTCCCACCTTTGCCAAGATCTTCGAAGATCTCAACGCCGAGCTTCCTTGGTTCACTCAGTTCATGGTGGACTTCAGCCAACTACTGCGATCACCATTCGCATTTTTTCTGATTGGAGTGATTGCCATCGCAACTATTGGTGCCCTCAAGTTCTATCAGACCCCCTTCGGCAGACGCTGGATGGATGGGCTTTCTCTGAAACTCCCGGTGTTTGGTGATCTGATTCAGAAAACCGCTACAGCCCAGTTCTGCCGCACCTTCGGCTCGCTCACCCAGGCGGGCGTGCCGATCCTCCAAGCCCTGGATGTGGTTCGGGACATCACCTCCAATTCCGTGGTATCAGACACGATCCAGGGAAGTCGTCAGTCGCTGATGGAGGGCATCCCCTTGAGCGTCGCCCTCAGTCGCCGTCAGGTCCTGCCGGAGATGGCCCTGAGCATGCTGTCGATCGGTGAGGAGACCGGGGAAATGGACACCATGCTCTCCAAGGCGGCAGACTTTTATGAAGACGAAGTGGAAACAGCCGTGAAGGCACTCACCTCCCTGCTGGAGCCGATGATGATTGTGCTGGTGGGGATGATCGTGGGTGCGATTCTGATCGCCATGTATCTGCCGATGTTCTCAATCTTTGATCAGATCAAGTAGTCACCTGCCTTCAGATCCCAAACTGGCAGATGCCTGTCTGGCTGGCCGACGCGATCGCCCGGCCGGCCAGCCAGCCGGAGGTCCAGCAGTGCTGAAAGTTGAACCCACCGGTGACGCCATCCACATCGAGAAGTTCCCCGGCCATGTACAGGCCCGGCACGGAGCGGCTCTCCATGCGCGCCGTGCTGAGCTCATCGAGGGGCACGCCGCCGGCGCTCACGAACTCTTCCCCGAACGGTCCGCGGCCCCGCACGCCGTAGCGGGAGCGGCTCAAGGCCTGGACCAGGGCCTGCTGGTTGCGCCTGGTGAGGTCCGCCCAGCGCTGGGCGGGATCCACCCCCTGGCTCTGCAACAGGTGCAGCCAGAGGCGTCGACTGAGCTCAGGCCAGGGCCGGGCATTGGCCAGCTGCCGTTTCGCCTGGTCTGAGCGGGCCGCGGCCAGCAGCGCCGTGAGCTGTTGCTCCGGGCGGCCCCCGGTCCAGTCCACCAGGAGCTGGGCCCGATAGCGGGCGGCATGCAGCGCACGGGCCGCGAAGGCCGTGAGCCGCAGGGTGGCGGGCCCACTCAGCCCCCAGTGGGTGATCAACACGGGGCCGTCCTGCTGCACTCTGCTGCCGTCAGGAAGCTCCAGGGTGAGCTGCACAGGGTCCATCACCACCCCCGCCAGGGAGGTGAGCGCCTGCGCCTCCAGCGCCAGGGTGAACAGGGAGGGCACGGGAGGCACCTGGGTGTGGCCGAGGCTCACCGCCAGGCGGCGGCCACTGGGGTGGCCGCCAGTGGCCAGCACCAGCCGTTCGGCCAGCAGCGGCAGGGTGGACGCCCCACTGACACGCACCTGAAGCGCAAAGCCCCCTTCCCGTCGCGCCACCTGCTGGGCACTGGTGCCGAGGTGCACGGTAACCCCGGCCCGGCGGGCCGCCTGGCGCAGGGCCGTGACCACCGAGCTGGAGCGGTTCGAGCGGGGGAAGAGACGGCCATCGGCCTCTTCAACCAGGTCCAGACCATGCTCAGCGAACCAGGCCACGGCATCGCCGCAGGCAAAGCGCGCGAACGGCCCGCGCAGGGCTTTCTGGCCGCGCGGGTAATGGCCCACGAGGCTGCGCGGATCCCAGCAGGCGTGGGTGACATTGCAGCGGCCGCCACCACTGATGCGCACCTTCTGCAGCGGCTCCGCCGTGGCCTCCAGCACGTGGATGTCACGCACGCCGGCCTCGGCGGCGATGATCGCCGCCATGAACCCGGCCGCACCGCCGCCCACCACCACCACCGCCGCCCGATCCGGCAGTGCCCCCGGCTCGGAACGCGGCTGGCGATCCGATGACCACAGCGGCGTTTCAGGACCCATGGATCGGCAGCATGGGGCGATGAGGCAGCACGGCCAGAGCAGCCACCGCTTCAGCGTGGCTCCGATGATGGACTACACGGATCGGCATTTTCGGATGCTGATGCGCCAGATCACGCAGCACAGCCTGCTCTACAGCGAGATGGTGGTGGCCAATGCCCTGCACCATGCCAGGCAGGCGCCGGATGCGGCCAGGTCTGGGGGGCGATTGGAGCGGCTGCTGGGATTCCACCCGGCGGAGAAACCCCTGGCGCTGCAGCTCGGGGGCGACGATCCCGCCCTGCTGGCGGCGGCCACGCAGCTGGCGGCCGACTGGGGCTACGACGAGGTGAATCTGAATGTGGGCTGCCCCAGCGAGAAGGTGCGCAAGGGGCGCTTCGGGGCCTGCCTGATGGCGGATCCAGCGCGCGTGGCGGCGTGCGTGGCCGCCATGGCCGCCGCCTCGCCCCTGCCGGTGACGGTGAAGCATCGGATCGGCATCGACGACCAGGACTCCTACGCCGAGCTGCTGGCCTTCGTGGACAGCGTGGCCGCCGCCGGCGCCAGCGGCTTCGCCGTTCACGCCCGCAAGGCCTGGCTCAACGGCCTCGACCCCAAGGCCAACCGCACGGTGCCGCCGCTGCGCTACGACCTGGTGCACCAGCTCAAGCGCGACCGGCCCCAGCTGAACCTGGAGATCAATGGCGGCCTGGAGACCCTGGAGGCCTGCCAGCAGCAGCTGCAGCTGGTGGATGGGGCCATGGTGGGCCGGGCCGCCTATGCCCATCCGATGCACTGGGTGGGGGTCGACAGTCAGATCCACGGCGATGCCAGCCGTCCTCCGGCCAGGGCCTCAGAGGTGGTGCGCGGACTGATCCCATATGCCGAGCAGTGGCTGGAGCGGGGTGAGCGGCTCTGGCCCCTGGCCCGCCACCTGGCGCACCTGGTACAGGGGGTGAGCGGGGCGCGGCGCTGGCGGCAGCAGATCAGCACCGCCGCGAGCGGGCGGGAGGCGGGCCCGGAGGTGCTGCGACAGGCGGCCCAATGGCTGAGCAACCAGGGGCTGTGATCCTGCTTCTGGGCGTTCCAGGGCTGCCGCGTCAGGCCTGCTGGGCCCCGTCACCACCACTGCTGCGCCGGCGACGGGTGCGACCCGCACCGAAGGAATCGGCGGCGCCGCCGCCGTAGCTGCGATCTTCCCAGCCCTGGGATCCTGAGCCGCGATCGCCGCCGCCTCCAGCGCCATAGGCGGCACCGCCGCCGCCATAGCCGCCTCCCCCGCCGCCGTAGCCACCACCGCCGTAGCCGCCACCACCGCGACGGGGGCCACCGCCTCCGCCACTGCGGGGTTCAGCCTTGTTGATGCGCAGGGGCCGGCCCATCAGCTCGGCTCCCTGCAGGGCCTCGATGGCACGGGATTCCATCTCCGGATCCGCCATCTCCACGAAGGCGAAGCCCCGCTTGCGACCACTGTCGCGCTCCAGCGGCAGCGCACAACTCACCACGTCACCGAAGGGTGCAAACAGCTCAGTCACATCCTCCTGCTCCGCGCGGAAGGGCAGATTGCCGACAAAGATGCTCACGAACCAGGGGTAGGCACTCGGGCCTCGAACGGCACCAGCCTAGGCCCGCCAAAGGGCCGCGCCCTCAGCCCTCCAGGCGACGGCGTGCCAGGTCCAGCTGCTCCCTCACCCGCTCAAAGGAGGTGCCTCCCTCACTGCGCCGGGCGGCCACCACCTGGCGAGGATCGATGGCCGCATAGATGTCATCGCGGAAGGCCGGGTGCAGGGCCTGCCAGCGCTCCAGGGGCAGATCCCGCAGCAGCACACCCTCCTGGAGACAGCCCTTCACCAGCCCTCCCACAAGCTGGTAGGCCTCCCGGAAGGGCACGCCGCGGGCCACGAGGTAGTCGGCCACATCGGTGGCATTGGAGAAATCGGCTGCCACGGCCGCCTCCAGCCGCCGGGGCCGGAACTCCAGGCCCTCCTCGAAGAGAATGGCCATGGCCTCGAGGCAGTCGAGCACGGTGGCCACCCCGTCGAAGAGGGCCTCCTTGTCTTCCTGGAAGTCCTTGTTGTAGGCGAGGGGCAACCCCTTGATCATGGTGAGCAGCCCCATCAGGTGGCCGAACACGCGGCCGCTCTTGCCGCGCACCAGTTCGGGCACATCCGGGTTCTTCTTCTGAGGCATCAGGCTGCTGCCGGTGGCGCAGCGGTCGCTGAGGGCCACGAAGCCGAACTCCTCGCTGGCCCAGAGGATCACCTCCTCGCTGAGCCGGCTGAGGTGGGCCAGCACCAGGGAGGCGGCCGCCATGAACTCCACGCTGAAATCCCTGTCGCTCACCGCATCGAGGCTGTTGTCGTAGATGGCGTCAAAGCCCAGCTCCGCCGCGGTCTGGCGCCGATCGATCGGCACCGGGGTGCCGGCCAGGGCCGCGGCGCCGAGGGGGCAGAGGTTGACGCGGCGGCGCACATCGCCGAGCCGTTGGCGATCCCGCTCCGCCATGGCGATGTAGGCCAGCAGGTGGTGGGCCAGGCAGAGCGGCTGGGCTCTCTGCAGGTGGGTGTAGCCGGGAATCATGGTGTCGATGTGCCCTTCGGCCTGCTGCAGCAGGGCCCGCTCGAAGCGCACCAAGGCCACATCGATGGCATCGATCCGCTGGCGCAACCACAGCCGCAGGTCCGTTCCCACCTGGTCATTGCGGGAGCGGCCGGTGTGCAGCTTCTTGCCAAGCGGTCCGAGCAGCTCGATCAGCCGCCGCTCCACGGCGAAGTGCACATCCTCGGCCTCCAGGCCGGGGTTGAAGGCGCCGGCGGCCGCCTCGCGCCGCACCGACTCCAGCCCCTCGATCAGCCGAGTGGCCTCCGTTTCGCTGATCACCCCGCAGCGGCCCAGCATGCGGGCATGGGCGATCGAACCATCCAGATCCTGCTGCAGCAGCTGGATGTCAAAGCCGATCGAGGCATTGAAGCGCTCGATGGCCGGATGCAGCCCCTGCTCAAAGCGGTTGCTCCAGCCGCCGGCCTCAGCGCCGGTGACACCGGCCTGCGGCGCGGGGGAGGAAGGGGCGGCCATCGGGGCTGGGGCAGTCAGATCCGTCAGCTTGCCACTCAGCTTCCAAGGGCGGGCAGGCTGGGCAGCACGGGCTGGTCGCGCACTTTCAGCACCACGATCGAGGCGTCATCGTCGAGCTGGCGGTTGGCGCCCACGAAGCGATCGAGGCGGGCAAACAGCTGATCGAGAATCTCCTGGGCGCCGAGACCGGCCCGGCAGGCGGCCTGAAAGCTCTGCACGAGCCGCAGTTCCTCGTAGCGCTCGCCGCCGAGACCGATGGCCTCCGTGAGGCCATCGGTGTAGTACAGCACCACGTCACCGGGGTCGAGCACGGTGCCGTCCACGCCGTAATCGGCGTCGCTCTGCAGCCCGATCAACGGGCCCGCCGCATCCAGCCGCTCCAGATGGTCCGCCTGGCGCCGCCACAGCAGGGGTGGATTGTGGGCGGCATTGCCGTAGCGCAGTCGCCTGGTACGAGGGTCGAAATCGGAATAGAAGAGGGTCACAAAGCGGTGGGAATGGGAGAGGTCCTCCTGGGCCAGCTGGTTGAGGTCGTGGAGGATCCGATCCGGTGGGTGGCCGCTCAGCACCTCGGCCCGCAACATGCCGCGCAGCAGGCTCATCAGCAGCCCGGCCGGCACGCCCTTGCCCATCACGTCGCCCATCACCACGGCCCAGCGCTCTCTCTCGGGCGGGTGGCCGGGCCGGGCCGGCCGGGTGGGAATGAAGTCGTAGTAGTCGCCTCCCACCTGGAAGGCCGGCCGGCAGCGGGCCGCCAGCTCGATCCCCTCGATCACGGGGCAGCGATCCGGCAGCAGCTGGCCCTGCACCTCAGCGCCGATGCTGAGCTGGCGATCCACCCGCTCATGGCGCCGCATGTCCTGGAGCAGGGTGTCGTTTTCGAGGGCCACGCCGGCCAGATCGGCCACCAGCTGCACGTGGCGACGATGCACCTCGCTCCAGCTGTATCCCTGCCGCTGACTGAACACGTAGAGGCGGCCGCGCTGGTGGCTGCGGCAGACCACGGAGGTGGCGAAGACCTGAGCGCCGCCGATCAGCCGCGCCACGCGCTGATCGAGGCCACTGAGGTCGGTGGGGTCATCGTGCAGCAGCGGCCTCTCGCTGCTGGCCAGAGCCCCCAGCTGCCGCAGCAGCTCGGCGCAGCGCTCGTAGGGCGTGGCCTGAAGCTGCTCCTTCCAGAGGCGGCCATCCTCATGGAACACCACCAGCACGGCCCCGTCGGCCTCCACCAGCCGCGCCGCCACCGCCGGCACCAGCTCCAGCAGGCGGCTGAGGTTGGTCACGCTGCGCAGCGCGAAGGCCAGGGAGGCCAGCAGATCCAGGTTGCGGCGCTGCTCCCGGTTCAGGCTGTCGAGCAGTTGCCGCATCGAGGCCGCCGCCGCAGGGTCAGGTGCTGCAGCCGCAGGGGCCTGGTGGGCATCAAGGGGTGTGGGCGGCTTCTGGCTCAAGGAGCGGCCGCGGAGGATCCGAAGGGTAGCGGCGATCAGCCCGCCATCAGGGCTTCGACAAACTCAAAGCTGTTGAACGGCCGCAGGTCGCGGATGCCCTCGCCAGCCCCCACGAACCGGATCGGCAGCCGCGCCTCCGACGCCACCGCCAGGGCGACGCCACCGCGGGCACTGCCATCCAGCTTGGTGAGCACCACGCCGGTGAGCCCGGCGGAGCTGGCGAAGGCCATCGCCTGCCTCAGCCCGTTCTGGCCCTGGCTGGCATCGAGCACCAGCAACGACTCCACCACGGCCTCGGGCGCCAGCTTGTCGACGATGCGCCGCACCTTGGCCAGCTCCTCCATCAGGTTGTGCTTGGTCTGCAGCCGGCCGGCCGTGTCCACCAGCACCAGTTCCGTGCCCTGGGCCCGGGCCGCCCCGAGGGCGTCGTAGACCACGGCGGCGGGATCAGCGTTGGCGCTGGGGTTGGAGATCACCGCCACGCCACTGCGCTCACCCCACACCTGCACCTGCTGCACGGCAGCGGCCCGGAACGTGTCGGCAGCGGCGATCAGGCAGCTGTAGCCGCTGCGCACCGCCAGGTTGGCGAGCTTGCCCAGGGTGGTGGTCTTGCCCACTCCATTGACTCCCACCAGCAACCACACATTGAGGCGGCCGCGCTCGGGGGCCAGCAGGGGGCTGGCGCTGCCCTGGCTGGGGTCATCGAGGATCTGGCGCAGCTGTTCCTTGAGAAAGCGGATGCCCTCGGCGGGATCCACCACCTCGCGGTTGAGGCGCTGGCGCAGGGCGTCCAGCACGTGATCAGTGGCGCTCACGCCCACATCGGCCCGCAGCAGGGTGGTTTCGAGGTCGTCGAGGGTCTCGGGGCTGAGGGGGTCATCGCCAAGCCGTTCCAGCAGCTGGCTGACAAAACCCTGGCGGGTTTTTTCCAGCCCCTGGCGCAGCCTCCCCAGCCAGTCGATCTCCTCGAGCGACACGTCCTCGACCCGTCGTCCCTGGGCCGCCAGCACCTCGGCCGACCAGGTGAAGGTGTCGTCGAACGCCCCCAGCTGGGGTTCCACTGCCCGTGATGGGACTGGGGCGGTGGGCTCAGGCGGCTTCTGGGCAGGGGCCGCTGGCGTGGTGGCGGCATCAGCTGTGATCGCAGCGGCAGCGTCGGTGATCGCCTGCTGGCGCTCGGCCCGCTTGGCCGCGGCCTGCTCGAGCAGCGAGACCGGAGCTACCAGCGT
>NZ_JADEWP010000072.1:0-11237 GCF_015207535.1 Cyanobium sp. LEGE 06143
CCTCTGGGGAGAGGGGCTGCAGCATGCCAGCGGAGCGCCCACCTTCAGCCTGGTGGTGTACGAGCCCTCCTGGCTGCAGCAGCACCTGATCCGCACCGGCCGCATCCCTGGACCGCTCACCGGACTGCTGGACCCCAACCTGATCGAGGCGGCCAAGGCCGCCGTGCCCGATCTGGACCTGCCCTTCAGCACAGCCGTGATGGACCAGCGCCTGTCCTGGCGCCTGGGCCAGCAGGCCGGCAGCTCCAGCGCCGAAGACCAGCGCGGCCAGTTCGTGGACGGGGCGATCAGCGCCCACATGCCGCGGCGCCTGATCACCCTGGCTCCCACCCTGGAGGAGTCGAGGCCGCTGGAAACCCTCGTGGCCGCCTACTGCCCCCTGCCGGAGGAGGGCGGCGGCGGCTCCGCCTGCGGCGATGTGGTGGTGCTGCGCGGCGGCCGCGAGGTGCTCAAGCAGCAGCTGGATCTGGTGCTGCCCCTGATCGCCGACGACCTGCCCTGCTGGGTGTGGTGGAACAGCAGCCTCGACGAGGCCCCCGAACTGCTGGAGGCCCTGGCACCGCCCACCAGGCGCCTGGTGGTGGACAGCTCCCTGGGCCGGCCCCGGCGCTGCATCGACCTGCTGGTGCAGCGGATCGCCGCAGGCCAGGCGGTGAACGACCTCAACTGGCTGCGGCTGCGCACCTGGCGCGAATCCCTGGCGATGGTGTTCGATCCGCCCTCGCGCCGCAATGCCCTCGACCACGTGGTGCAGCTGGACATCGATGTGGAGGGCGACCACCCGCTCAAAGGGTTGCTGCTGGCGGCCTGGCTGGCCGACCGGCTCGGCTGGGAGCTGGTGGAGTCCTACGCCGTGCCCGTGGACGGCTGCGGCAGCGGCGCCCATGAAGAGGGGATCGGCGCCGAGTTCCGCCGCAGGGATGGCTCGCCGGTGCAGTTCCGGCTGATGCCTGTGCCGGTGGGCAGCCCCAAGATCCATCCCGGCGCCCTGGTGGGCCTGCGCCTGATCTGTGCACCGGAGGGGCGGCCGCCCCTGTGTGTGATCCTCTGCTCCGAATCCGGGGGCTGCATGCGCCTGGAAGCCGGGGGCATGGCCTCGATGGAACTCGAGGAAGACGTGGTGCCGCTCCCCAATGAGAGCGAGGAGGAAGAGCTGGCCCGGCTGCTCTCGGGCGGCCACGACACCACCAACCCGCTGCTGGCGGCAGCGGCGCCGATCGCCGCCCAGCTGCTGCCCGCCTGAGGTGCCCTGTCTGATCGCCGCGCCCAGCAGCGGCAGCGGCAAGACCCTGCTGAGTGTGAGCCTGGCCGCCCTGGCCCGCAGCCGGGGCCTGCGGCTGCAGCCCTTCAAGGTGGGGCCCGACTACCTCGATCCGCAGTTGCTCAGCCGGGTGAGCGGCCTGCCCTGCCGCAACCTCGACCCGCTGCTCTGCGGTGAGCGCTGGCTGCAGGACAGCTTCCAGTGGCATGGCAGCCGGGCCGACCTGGCCCTGGTGGAGGGGGTGATGGGTCTGTTCGATGGTCGGGGGTCGAGCAGCGAGGGCAGCTCCGCGGCGGTGGCGGCCCTGCTGGATCTGCCCGTAGTGCTGGTGGTGGAGGCCTCCCGCCAGGCCGGCTCCCTGGCGGCCCTGGTGCGGGGCTTCCGCGACCACGGCCCGCCCCCGGTGCGGCTCGCCGGCGTGGTGCTCAACCGCGTGGGCAGTGCGCGCCACCGCCAGCTGCTGGCCGAGGCCCTGGAGGCGATCGAGGTGCCGCTGCTGGGGGTGCTGCCCAGCGAGGAGGCCCTGGAGTGGCCCTCGCGCCATCTGGGGCTGCTGACGCCCGATGAAATTCCGGACCTGCCGGAACGCGAGCGGGCCTGGTCCGCCCTGGCGGAACGCCATCTCGATCTCGACCAGCTCTGGCCCCTGCTGGCTCCGGTGCAGCCCCTGGCCAGGGCGGTGGATCCGATCGCCACCCTCGTGGCCTCGGAGCCCGCCCACTCTCGGCTGCAGCAGCCAGGCGCCTCCTCGCCGGAGCCGCTGCCGATCGCCGTGGCCCGGGATGCCGCCTTTCACTTCGGCTACCCGGAGGCCGAGGAGCTGCTGCGCGCCTGGGGCCTCGAACCCCTGCCCTGGAGTCCCCTGGCCGATCAGCCGCTGCCGCCGGGCTGCCGGGCGGTGCTGCTGCCGGGGGGCTACCCGGAACTGCACGCGGAGGCCCTGGCGGCCAGCCGGCGCAGCCTCACCTCGCTGAGCCAGGCCGCCGCTGCCGGGATCCCGATCGCCGCCGAGTGCGGTGGGCTGCTGCTGCTGGGCCGGAGCCTGCTGGATCCCCAGGGCCGCTCCCATGCGATGGCGGGAGTGCTGCCCTTTTCGGCCGCTCGCGGCAGCCTCAGCCTCGGCTACCGCGAGGCCACGGCCCACACCGATGGACTGCTGGTGCGCCGCGGCGAACGGCTGCGCGGCCACGAGTTCCATCGCTGGCAGCTCCAGGATGTGGCCGACTCCGGCGCTTTCTGGCAGCTTGAAGGCTGGGGTTGTCCGAGCCGGAGCGAAGGATGGTCAACAGCAACGCTGCACGCCAGCTGGCTGCATCTGCACTGGGCTGGCTGCCCGGCGATTCCCGCCCGGATCGCCGCCGCAGCCTCGAACGCCGTGCCGGTGCCGACCAGCGCCGCTTCATTCACCCTGGCGAACAGCCCCAGGGAATCCCCCTTGAGCGCTGGCGGCTGACCGTGGAAGGGAAGGTGCAGGGTGTGGGCTACCGGGCTGCCTGCTGCCGCCAGGCCCAGAGCCTCGGCCTGGCGGGCTGGGTGCGCAACCGCTCCGACGGCAGGGTGGAACTGGAGGCCGAGGGCAGTGCTGAGCAGCTGCAGGCCCTGAGGCTCTGGTGTGAACGGGGCCCGTCCCTGGCCAGGGTGGGGCGGGTGACGACCCTGCCGATCGGCCTTACCGGCGCTGACTGGTTTGAGGTGCTGTCCTGACCAACCTCACCACGGGGCACTTGCTGGGGGAACTCTCGGCCTTCGGGCTGGCCCTGGCCATCTCACCCCTGCACATCGGCTTGCTGCTGCTGCTGCTGCTCGGCGAACGCCCCCGGCTGCGGGGCGTGGTCTTCGTGCTGGCCTGGTGGGCCACCAGCGCCCTGGTGGTTGCCGCCCTGCTCACGGTGGGCCATGGGCTGCTGCTCAGCATGGAGAAGGGCACGGCCCACCGCACCGGCCTCGACCTGCTGGCCGCCGGGGCCCTGCTGGCCCTGGGCCTGAAGGAGCTGCTCAACCGCGGCGAAGAGAACGCTCCGCCTGGCTGGGCCGACAAGCTGGAGCGCTTCTGCGCCCTGCCCCTGCCCCTGCTGCTGGCCCTGAGCATCGGGTTGCAGATCATCAGCCCGGACGATCTGTTCCTGTTTGCCAAGACCGCCGGCAGCCTGCTGGAGGCGGGCCTGGCGCCGGGCCAGGAGGTGGTGGGCACGCTGCTGTTCAGCCTCACCAGCAGCCTGCTGCTGCTGCTGCCGCTGCTGGCCCTGCTGCTGCTGGGCAGCGAGCGGGTGCTGCCGCTGCTGCGGGGAGGCAAGGCCTGGCTGCTGGCCCGGGGCGATGCTCTGGTGGGACTGGTGAGCCTGGGCCTGGCTCTCTACCTGGGCTGGCAGGGGATCGAGGGGCTGCAGCTCAGCCTTTAGGAGCTGGAGAGCCACTGCTGCCAGAGCCGGGCATCCCCGCCACCTCTAGCGCCACCGCCGGCCACCAGGGCCACCCGCTGGCTGGCGCGGCTCACCGCCACGTAGAGCAGCTGGCGCCGCAGCAGCGGATCCCCAGGCCAGAACACGTCGCCATCCACGAACACCTCGGAGAAGGTGCTGCCCTGGCTGCGGTGCACGGTGAGCACGGCGGCCGGACCGAGTGCGGCGAAGGCATCCCGCAGCAGAAAGAAGCGGCGCCACAGGGCGCGGCCCGCCTGCTTGTCGGCGCTGCGGGCCTGCTGCCGCAACGTGGCCAGCACCTGCTCGATGGCGGCGCGCCCGGCCGTGCCGAGCGGGGGCAGCAGGCGCAGGTTGAACTGGCTGTCGCCGCTGTCCACCGCCGCCATCAGGGTGTCCACCACGGGCACCGCCAGACCCCCGCCCAGATCGGCCGAGCTGAAGCCGAACTCACCCAGATCACAGCGCTCCGGCGTCACGTCGCGCACCAGCAACTCCCGGTTGGAGCCGAGCACCATGTCGGGCTCCTCGGCGGCCTCATCGCCCTCGCGGCAGGCCGGCGCCATCACGGCGCTGCGGGTGATCAGCACCTCGCCGGGCAGCACCGGCAGCTGGTCGGCCATGGCGCCATGCAGGGCGCGGCGGGCGATCGGCACCAGCTGCTCCAGGGAGCGATTCGTGTAACAGAGGATGCGGGCCAGATCGGGGTTGTCGGTGGCGGCGCTGCGGCGCAGGGCGTCCTGGGCCGCCTCCAGCCACTGCTGGCGGGGCAGCAGCGCCACCTCCCCCACCGCCGTGCGCACGGGCGGCAGGGCGGGGGGCTGGCGCGCGGGCAGCCGCTGCTCCCGGATGCCCTGCGCCAGCTGCAGCACCGGCCCCTGATGGCGCACCACCTCGGTGAGCTCCGCCGCGGCGGCTCGCCCCAGGCTGAACACGGGGCTGCAGGGCTCCCCCACCGGCGGCAACTGGGCCGGATCGCCCACGAACACGAGGCGGGTGCCGAAGGGATGGGCGCAGCGCAGGCTGATCTCCAGCAGGGTGCTGTCCACCATCGAGGCCTCATCCACCAGCACCAGGCCCAGGTGCTCGAGGGCCGCGGCGGTCTGCTCGGTTTCCTCGCAGCGCTCCCGGTCGCCCTGCCGCTTCAGGCGCAGGCGCAGCAGGCGGTGGATGGTGGAGGGGTACCAGGTGGGCTGGAGGGCAGCCCGGCCCAGGTGGTGGCGCAGCACGCCCACCGCCTTGTGGGTGGGGGCCACCACGGTCCAGCAGAGCTGCTGAGCCTCCACCAGCTGCAGGAACGCCATCGAGAGGAAGGTCTTGCCGGTGCCGGCGTAGCCGCTGAGCACAAAGGGCCGGCCCTCTGCCGGCTCGGCCAGCCAGGCGGCGAAGCCCGTGCAGGCCGCCTGTTGCCCCGCTGTGAACACGGTGCCAGGGACCGGCGGCTCAGCCGGGGCGGGAGGCTGGCTCAACCGAGCCCAAGCCACACACCCCAGGCGTGGGCCAGCTCCAGGGGCGAGCCCAGCAGCACCAGCCCAGGCAGGGCGATCGCCGGGCCCAGCAGGCTGCCCACCAGCACCTCCAGGCGGGTGTGGCCGAGGTTTTCCTTGAGCGGTCTGCGGCTCGGGGTTGGGCTCAGTGTTGAGGAATCGGCATCGGCGCTGCCGGGCTCAGGCGGCCAGAGCGCCTCGGGCAGCTGGTTGACCCGCCCGGCGGTGAGCCCGGCGGCCCGCCGCACCCCGGAGGCGTCGTAGAGCACCACGAAGCAGAGCGCGGCCGCCAGGGCGAACAGCGGATCGGCAAAGCCCTGCTGCCAGCCCAGCGCCGCCGTGGTGCCCGTGAGCAGGGCGGAATGGCTGGAGGGCATGCCGCCCGTTTCGAACAGCACGGCCGGTCGCCAGCGCCGGTGCAGCACCAGCTCGATCAGCAGCTTGGACGCCTGGGCCAGCCCACAGGCCACCAGCCCCCACCAGAGGGTGCTGTTGGCGAGCAGGGCCGCCAGGGGCTGGGCATCGTGGAGCGCCGCCAGAGGCATCTCCATCATCGGTCGCGGCTGGTGATGTAGTCGGCGAGGGCGAGCAGGGGGGCTGCCTTGCCCTCGGCGGCGAAGGGCTCCAGGGCGGCCTTGGCAGCGGCCACCAGGGCTTCCGCCCGCTGGCGCGACTCCTCGAGCCCCAACAGCTTGGGATAGGTGGTCTTGTCGGCGGTGAGATCCTTGCCGGCGGTCTTGCCGAGCACGTCGCTGCTGGCGGTGACATCGAGGATGTCGTCGATGATCTGGAAGGCGAGGCCGATGCCGCGGGCGTAGGTGCGGAGGGCCCCGAGCAGGGCTTCGGGAGCGCCGGCGATCAGGGCGCCGCTGAGCACGCAGGCCCGCAGCAGGGCGCCGGTCTTGTGCAGGTGGATGTACTCCAGGGTGTCGAGGTCCACGTCCTTGCCCTCACACTCCAGATCCACCACCTGGCCCCCCACCAGGCCCGGAGCGCCGGAGGCCAGGCTCAGCTCGCCCACCACCCGCAGCAGCTGCTCGGCCGGCACCTGGGGACTGCGCAGGGCGACCATCTCGAAGGCCCGGGTGAGCAGGGCGTCGCCGGCCAGGATCGCCTTGGCCTCGCCGTACACCTTGTGGTTGGTGGGCCGCCCCCGGCGCAGGTCGTCGTCGTCCATGGCCGGCAGATCGTCATGGATCAGCGACATGGTGTGGATCATCTCCAGGGCGAGGGCCGTGGGCATGGCCAGGGCGCTGTCGCCACCGGCCAGCTCACAGGCCGCCAGGCAGAGGATCGGCCGCAGCCGCTTGCCGCCCGCCAGCAGCGAGTAGCGCATCGCCTCCCGCAGCGATTCGGGGCGCTCCGGCCCCAGGGACGCCTCCAGGGCGGTCTCCACCCGCAGGCGCGTCGCCTCCAGATAGGCCGGGAAATCAAAGCTGCCCGCCTCGGGGCCTGCACCGGTGCCGTCGGCGGGGCTGCCAGGGGTCGTGCTCACCGCCGCGGTCATGGGGAGATGGGGACTGGGGGCGATTCTCTCAGGTGAAGCCCCATTCCCCAGGCCTGGCGGGTCCAGGCCACACACATGGCAAGACCGGTGGGACCTGCCATGCCGCTGCGGGAGACTGGAGGACGCTGTCCGATGGCTCTGCCTGCATGGATCTGCCCCGCCTCCTCGAGGTCAGCACGCGCCGGCAACGGATCGCCAGTGCCGCCGCCCAGGCCGTGCGCGACCACTGGGTGACCCTGCATGACGGGGCCGTCACGATCCCGGCCGCGCCGCTGGCCCAGGAGCTGCTGGTGTACCGGGTGGACAACGGCCGGCTGCTGGCTGATCTGGAGGAGCAGCTGGGCGGCGAGCCGGGGGCCCTGGCGCGGCTGCACGCCAGCGAGGACAGCATGGAGACCCAGACCCTGCTGCACGGGCTGCTGGTGACCAAGGCCGGCGACAGCCGCGGGCCGATCCTGCAGGAACTGCAGCGGCTCGCCGTACAGACCGAGCCCCTGCTGGTGGACAACGATGGGGTGGTGATCAATGGCAACCGGCGGCTGGCGGCGATGCGCCGCCTGCTGGCCGAGGATCCGCAGCGCTACCAGCGCTTCCACACGCCGCTGGTGGCGATCCTGCCCCCGGGCGTGAGCCGGGCCGACCTGGAGTTTCTGGAGGCGAGCCTGCAGATGGCGCCGGACACCAAGCTGGCCTACGGCTGGCTGGAGCGGCGCCTCAAGCTGCGGGAACAGCATGCTCGCCTCGGCCTGGCCGACGAATGGATCCAGGAGGCCTACCGGCTGGCCGATCCCGCCCAGCTGGAGCAGGAGCTGGCCGAGCTGGCCCTGGCCGAGACCTTTCTGGAGCAGTTTCAGGGGCAGCCGCGCCGCTACTCCAGCCTGGCGGATGCGGAGCCGTTGATCGTGGGGCTGAGCGCCCAGCTGCCCCTGCTGCCAAAGCGACTGCGCCCCTGCTGGCAGGCGCTGGGGTTCCTGTTGATCGACCGCCGCGCTGAGCTCGATGGGGGCATGGCCAAGCACTTCCCTTTCACGGCTCCACCGGCACCGCTATTCCCCGCCGAAGCGCTCTCACGGCTCGCCCAGGAGTGGGGGCTGGAGCGAGAGTCCAGCGGGGACGAGCAGAACAGCAGTCCGCTGCTGGCGGTGGCTCCGCCGCGGGCCCAGCTGCGGGCGCTGGCGACGGCGACGGCGGACGGAAAAGACCGCAGCGCCAGGGCCAAGGAGCTGCAGGACGTGCTCGACACCCTGCGGATGCAGTGCCGGCAGGGTCAGACCCCCCAGCGGCTGCTGATCAACCTGCGCAACAGCCGCAAGCTGCTGGCCCGGGTGACCCCCGACCAGCTGAGCGCCGAAGAGCGCAGCCGACTGCAGGGGGAGCTGGCGGCCATCGCCGCCCAGGGGGTCCAGCTGCTGGGCGGCAAGCGCAAGCGCTCCCTGTGGAAGCGCCTGATGGGGCGGGTGCGGGGTAGGCGGCGCTGACCGGCTCAGGGCACCAGATCATCCAGCCCATGCTCGAGCCCATGGCGGCGGCACCAGGCCACCACGGTGTTCACCAGCAGCATGGTCACCGTCATCGGGCCCACTCCCCCCGGCACCGGCGTGATCGCGGCGGCCAGGGGCTCCACCTGCTCAACGATCACATCGCCGCAGAGGCCGCCCTCGGGCCGGCGGTGGATGCCCACATCCACCACCACCGCACCGGGCCGCMCGTGCTCGGCCCCGAGCATGCGGGGGCGGCCCGCCGCCACCACCAGCACCTCGGCCTCGCGGGTCAGGCTGGGCAGGTCACGGGTGCGGGAGTGGGCCACGGTGACCGTGGCATCGGCGGCCTGCAGCATCAGGGCCATGGGCTGGCCCACCAGGATGCTGCGCCCTACCACCACCGCCCGCCGCCCGGCCAGCTCCACGCCGGCCTGGGCCAGCAGGGCCATCACCCCGGCCGGNKSTGCNNMRCTKCGSKGGCCGSSSKCMSSTKYGMSCNNAGGCKGCSGAKGYYSANSSGKSYGCAGRCCWTCNKCMTYSTTGGCSRSGTMGANSGCCRYYRGCRGGGKCRYCGCNSWCSMKGNMGCNCSGSCAGGNSCRGSKGSAMSWSSRWGMCGKSRMYGGYSGGNNCGGCGWTGRKGGCSKCGAKCCTSGYYYSGATCNGCKSCRSYKMGCTCACGCCCATCGAGACGGGTAGCCATGGATCGAGGGGGCTGCGCAATCCCCAGCTTGCAATGCTGGCGCCCGAGCGGCCCTCGCTAGCGTCGAAGCATGCGTGGCCGGCTGTTGACGATCCAGATCCCCGGCCGGGTGCGCAGCCTGTGGCGCCAGTGGCTGCGCACCGAACGCCCCCGCCAGCCACCCGCCTGCTGGCGGGGTCAGGACAGTCTCGCGGTGCTGATGGTGTGTGCCCTGGTGGCGGTGCTGAGCAGTTGGTCGTGGCTGGCGGAGCCGAGCCTGCGCCCAGGCATGCTCGCCCCGTTCACGGTGCAGGCGCCCGAATCGGCCGAGGTGGTGGACAGCACCGCCCTGGAGGAGCGGCGCCAGCAGATGCTGCCCCGCACCACCGTCCAGGTGGTGGATGAGGAGGCCAGCCTGCGTCTGCGCGCCCAGCTGGGCGAACAGCTCAAGCTGATGCAAGACCAACTGGCCCGCGCCCGGGACCGGGTGGAGGCCCTGCCGCTCAGCGACCAGGAACGCCTCTGGCTGCGGGGGCTCAGCCAGGCCCAGCTCACCGCCTGGCAGGCAGAGGTGAGCCGGGCCCAGCTGCGCATGCTCAGCCAGGGGCTGGCGCCGGGAGTCTCCGAAGGCCAGCTGCTGGAGGCCGCCTCCTTGCAGCTGGAGCAGCTCACCGGGCTGGGGCGCAACCTCGGCGCCCGGCTGGTGGTGCAGAGCCTGCAGGGCCAGACCAACCTGCGCAGCGACCCAGCCCTCAGCCAACGCCGCATCGAGGCGTTGATCAGCCAGCAGGGCATCCCCACGATCAGCGTCAGCAAGGGCGACCTGGTGGTGCGGCAGGGAGAGGTGATCAACGCCCAGGTGTTCGACGTGCTCGACCATTTCGGCCTGGTCAACCGCCGGCCCAGGCCGCTGGTTTGGCTGAGCCACTTCCTCGAGAGCCTCGCCGTCACCGGCGCCATGGTGCTGCTGCTGCGCCGCTGGCGCTCCAGCCTCGAGCCGCGCCAGGCGATGCTCGCCCTGGGCACCCTGCTGGCGGTGCAGGGGGTGCACCTCTGGCTCGGCCCGGGCGCCAGCCCGATGGTGCTGCTGGCGCCGCCCACCCTGCTGCTCGCCCAGGGCCTGGGCACCGCCAGCGGCCTGGCCTGGCTGGCGGCGGCCACCCTGCTCTGGCCGGTGCCGATGAGCGGTCTGCTGGGCCTGCGGCTGCTGCTGGCAGCGGCCACGGCGGCGGTGGCGGCGGTGACCGCCGGCCGCCAGCGCAGCCGGGCCGAGCTGCTGCAGCTGGCCGTGCTGCTGCCGGGCGGGGCGGTGCTGCTGCAGTGGCTGCTGCTGCAGGGCCGGGGCCAGCCGGGGCAGTTCGACCTGCTCAGTGAAGCTCTGCTGCTGGCGGGGCTGCTGATGGCGGGCCTGCTGCTGGCGCCCCTGGTGGAGACCTTCTTCGGGCTGATGACCCGCACCCGGCTGCTGGAACTGGCCGACCTGGAGCGCCCGCTGCTGCGCCGGCTCTCCTGCGAGGCGCCCGGCACCTTCGAGCACACCCTGATGATCGCCGGCCTGGCCGAGGAGGGAGCCCGCAGCATCGGCGCCGACGTGGACCTGGTGCGCACCGGGGCGCTGTATCACGACGTGGGCAAGCTGCACGGCCCCCAGTGGTTCATCGAAAACCAGGAGGAGGGAGCCAACCCCCACGACACCCTCGATGATCCCTACGCCAGCGCGGCCATCCTGCAGGCCCATGTGGATGAAGGCCTGAAGCTAGCCCGGCGCTACCGGCTGCCGCGGCCCCTGGCGGACTTCATCCCCGAGCACCAGGGCACGCTGAAGATGGGCTACTTCCTGCACCATGCCCGCGAACGCGACCCCTCGGTGCGGGAGGCCGATTTCCGCTACCGCGGCCCCACCCCCCGCAGCCGCGAAACGGCGATCCTGATGCTCGCCGACGGCTGTGAAGCCGCCCTGCGCTCCCTGCCGCCCGGCACCAATGAACACGAAGCGCGCACGATGGTGCGCCGCATCCTCGAAGCGCGGCAGCGGGACGGCCAGCTGGCGGGCAGCGGCATCAGCCGCGCCGAGCTGGAGCTGCTGATCCGGGCCTTCGTGCGGGTGTGGAAGCGCATGCGCCACCGCCGCATCCCCTATCCGATTCCCGCCCGCAAGGCCTTCAGTGCCTGAGGGGGAAGAAGGATGACGGCACTCAGCTTCGTGGAGCTGCAGCGGCAGCTGCAGCCCTCCTGGGGCCACACCACCGGCGGCATGGGCCCGGAGGTGGACGTGCTGCTGGTGCCCTCGCTCTCGATGGACCAAAGCCAGATGGCCCTGGTCACCGGGTCGCACCACTACGAGGAGCGCCAGCTGTTCGCCCTGATCGGGCTGCGCCACCCGGGGGTGCGCATGGTGTACGCC
>NZ_JADEWP010000074.1:0-11189 GCF_015207535.1 Cyanobium sp. LEGE 06143
GGTTGCGACGCTGCCGGATCGCCCCCTGCGGGTGGCCATCCTCGGGGCCACCGGGGCCGTGGGGCAGGAGCTGCTGCAGCTGCTGGCCGAACGCCACTTCCCGGTGGCCGAGCTGATCCCCCTGGCCTCGCCCCGCTCCGCTGGCCAGCCCCTCGCCTGGCAGGGGGAAACCCTCACCATTCAGAGCGTCAACGAGGCGGTGTTCTCGGGGGTGGATCTGGTGCTCGCTTCGGCGGGCGGCTCCGCGTCGCGCCAGTGGGCGCCCGTGGCCGCCGGCGCCGGCGCCCTGGTGATCGACAACTCCAGCGCCTTCCGGCTGGATCCGGACGTGCCCCTGGTGGTGCCCGAGGTGAACCCCGCCGCTGCCTTCGGCCACCGCGGCATCATTGCCAATCCCAACTGCACCACGATCCTGCTCACCCTGGCCCTGGCGCCTCTGCAGGCCCGGCGCCCCATCCAGCGGGTGGTGGTGAGCACCTACCAGTCCGCCAGCGGCGCCGGCGCCCGGGCCATGGAGGAGCTGCGCCAGCTCAGCCGCACGGTGCTGGACGGCGGCGAGCCGGTGAGCACCGTGCTGCCCCATTCCCTCGCCTTCAACCTGTTCCTGCACAACTCCCCCCTGCAGCCCAACGGCTACTGCGAGGAGGAGCTCAAGATGCTCAACGAAACCCGCAAGATCATGGAGCTGCCTGAGCTGCGGCTCTCGGCCACCTGCGTGCGGGTGCCGGTGCTGCGGGCCCACTCCGAGGCGGTGAACATCTGTTTTGCCGAGCCCTTCCCCGTGGCGGAGGCCCGGGCCCTGCTGGCCCAGGCTGCGGGGGTTGAGCTGATCGAGAACTTCGAGGCCAACCGCTTTCCGATGCCTACCGACGTGACCGGTCGCGATCCGGTGGCCGTGGGGCGCATCCGCCAGGACCTCAGCGATCCCAACACCCTGGAGCTGTGGCTGTGCGGTGATCAGATCCGCAAGGGCGCCGCCCTCAACGCGGTTCAGATCGCCGAGCTGCTGCTCCAGGGCCCGGTGCCGCCCCAGGAGGGGCCGCCGACGCTGGCTCAAGGAGGTGGGGTTTGAGCGTTGCTGCCCAGCAGCAGCCCTGGCTGCACGCCCCCTTCGGACGGGTGGCCACGGCGATGGTCACGCCGTTTCAGCCCGACGGCCAGGTGGATTTGGCCCAGGCGGCCCGGCTCGCTGATCACCTGGTGGCCCACGGCTCTGATGCGCTGGTGCTGTGCGGCACCACGGGCGAATCGCCCACCCTCAGCTGGCAGGAGCAGCACGCCCTGTTCGCCGCTGTGAAAGACGCCGTGGCGGGACGGGCCCGCCTGATCGCGGGCAGCGGCAGCAACTGCACCGCCGAGGCGGTGGAGGCCACCCGCGAGGCCGCGGCCCTCGGTGCCGACGGCGCCCTGGTGGTGGYGCCCTACTACAACAAGCCCCCCCAGGACGGCCTGGAGGCCCATTTCCGGGCKRTCKCYYAKRCGGCTCCGACCCTGCCGCTGATGCTCTACAACATCCCCGGCCGCACCGCCACCAGCCTCGAGCCCGCCACCGTGGCCCGACTGCTCGATCTGCCCAATGTGGTGGCCTTCAAGGCGGCGAGCGGCACCACCGACGAGGTCAGCGCCCTGCGCCTGGCCTGCGGCGACCGCCTGGCGATCTACTCCGGCGACGACGCCCTCACCCTGCCGATGCTGGCCGTGGGGGCCGTGGGTGTGGTGAGCGTGGCCAGTCACCTGGAGGGCCCGCGCATCAGCCGCATGGTGCAGGCCTTCCTCGACGGTGATCTGCCCCTGGCCCTGGCCCTGCATGAACAGCTGCTGCCCCTGTGCCGGGCCCTGTTCTGCACCACCAACCCGGTGCCCGTGAAAGCTGCCCTGGCCCTCAGCGGCTGGCCGGTGGGCGACCCAAGACTTCCCCTTCTCCCCGCGAACGACGACGTGAAACAACGCCTCTGCGAAACCCTGGCTGCCCTGCGTCCTACCTGAGACGCCAAGGCTGAATGGCTGATCTGCAATCAGCAACCTTCCAGTTTCAACCTCTGACTCTTCGAGTTTTCTTACATGTCAAATTCCCAGGTTCGTCATAGTTCCTCCCAGAACGGATCCAACGGCAAGCAACCAGCCCTGCGGGTGATTCCCCTCGGTGGCCTCCATGAGATCGGCAAGAACACCTGCGTGTTCGAGTACGGCGATGAGCTGATGATGGTGGATGCCGGGCTGGCCTTCCCCAGTGATGGCATGCACGGCGTCAACGTGGTGATGCCCGACACCAGCTATCTGAAGGAAAATCAGAAGCGCATCCGCGGCATGATCGTGACCCACGGTCACGAAGACCACATCGGTGGCATTGCCCACCACCTCAAGAACTTCACGATCCCGGTGATCCATGGGCCGCGCCTGGCGCTGTCGATGCTCACCGGCAAGATGGAAGAAGCCGGTGTGATGGATCGCACCATCCTCAAGACCGTCGGCCCCCGCGATGTGGTGAAGGTGGGCCAGCACTTCTCCGTGGAGTTCATCCGCAATACCCACTCGATGGCAGACAGCTTCACGCTGGCCATCACCACCCCGGTGGGCACGGTGATCTTCACCGGTGACTTCAAGTTCGACCACACCCCCGTGGACGGCGAGCACTTCGACATGGCCCGCCTGGCCCACTACGGCGACAAGGGGGTGCTCTGCCTGTTCAGTGACTCCACCAACGCTGAGGTGCCTGGCTTCTGTCCTCCCGAGCGCTCGGTGTTCCCGAAGCTCGACCAGCACATCGCCAAAGCCGATGGCCGGGTGATCATCACCACCTTCGCCAGCTCGATCCACCGGGTGTCGATGATCCTGGAGCTGGCCATGAAGAATGGCCGCAAGGTGGGCCTGCTGGGCCGCTCCATGCTGAATGTGATCGCCAAGGCCCGCGAACTCGGCTACATGCGCGCCCCCGATGATCTGTTCGTGCCGATCAAGCAGATCCGTGATCTGCCGGATCGGGAAACCCTGCTGCTGATGACCGGCAGCCAGGGCGAGCCCCTCGCTGCCCTCAGCCGCATCTCCAGGGGCGAGCACCCCCAGGTGCAGGTGAAGCCCTCAGACACCATCATCTTCTCGGCCAGCCCGATCCCGGGCAATACCATCTCCGTGGTGAACACCATCGACCGCCTGATGATGCTTGGGGCCAAGGTGGTCTATGGCAAAGGCGAAGGCATTCACGTTTCCGGCCATGGTTTCCAGGAAGACCACAAGCTGATGCTGGCCCTGGCCAAGCCCAAGTTCTTCGTGCCTGTGCACGGCGAGCACCGCATGCTCGTGGCCCACTCCAAGACCGGCATGTCGATGGGCATTCCGCCCGAGAACACCCTCATCATCGACAACGGCGATGTGGTGGAACTCACCCCCGATTCGATCCGCCGGGGTGAGCCCGTGAAGGCCGGCATCGAGCTGCTCGATGCCTCCCGCAATGGCATCGTCGACTCCCGGGTGCTCAAGGAGCGCCAGCAGCTGGCCGAAGACGGTGTGATCACCCTGCTGGCGGTGATCAGCACCGATGGCGTGATGGCGGCGCCGCCGCGGGTGAACCTGCGGGGCGTGGTCACCACGGCCGATGCCCGCAAGCTCAGCCTCTGGGCCGAACGCGAAATCTCCTGGGTGCTGGAGAACCGCTGGAGCCAGCTGAGCCGCAACACCGGTGGCAAGGCCCCGGATGTGGATTGGGTGGGCGTGCAACGGGAGGTTGAGCTGGGGCTGCAGCGCCGCCTGCGCCGCGAACTCCAGGTGGAGCCCCTGATCCTCTGCCTGGTGCAGCCGGCTCCGGCCGGCACCCCGGCCTACCAGGGGCGGGCCGATGCGGAGCCCGATTCCCGGCCGGCACCCCGCGGCCGCGCTGGCGGCCGTGACAGCCGCTCGCTGGATCGCACCCCTCGACGGGACGGGGCTCCGGTGGGAGCGGCCTCAGCCGCCGCCTCGGCGGCCCAGGCGGCGACCTCAGCGGCCACTCCTGTCGTCAACAAAGCCGCGGTCAAGGCGGCGCCGGCAGCGGTCGTGCCGGCTGCGGCCGCTCCCGCTCCCGAGCCCGAGATCGCAGGCCGCACCCGACGCCGCCGCTCGGCGGCCGCCGCAGGCTGAGTTCGGCTGGGCCTCAGCCCAGCCTCACGTGCAGCAGGCCCCGGGAGAGCTCCTTGATCTCCTCGGGGCTGAAGCCCTTGGGCTCATCCTGACGGCGCAGGGCCTCCAGCACGCTGCCGGCCGGTTGCAGCCGCTCCACCTCCTGCACCTCCACCACCTGCTGCCGCTCGGGATCCGCCTGGGCCACCTCGATCTGCTCGGCTTCCTCAATCACCTCCACGGCAATCGCCTCAGGCCGGAGTGGCTTCTCTCCGGCCTGAGGCCCTGAACCCGGGCCTTCATCCAGCTGCTCCAGCCAGGGCATCGCTGCTCCTGTGGGGCTGGTCTGGACCGCATCGCGAGCGGGTTCTGGTGCCAAGGATTGCTGCGGGGCCCTGCCCTGCTGGCGGGCCACCACACCGGAGTCCTCCAGGCCCTGCTCGGCGATCTGAGTCAGGCTGGGATCATTGCAGTGGCGCAGCAGGGCGCGGTAGTAGCCCTTGGCCGTGTCCACATCCCCCATGCCGTAGAGGCGGGTGTGGCCCAGCAGCAGGATCACCCGCAGGCGCAGGGGGTCAGCTGGATCGTCGGGAAGGTCCAGCAGCAGCGCCTCCCCCAGGGATTCCACCTCGGCCCACTGGCGTTCGCTGTAGACGCGCTCGATCGCGCCATAGCGCTCCTCATAGGACCCGCGGCTCTCGGCCATGGCTCTCGGCTGTAGGGGCACAGGTGAGAACCAGTGTGCTGCGTTGCCACTGCAAACGCCACCCACCGGCCAGCTGCAGGGTGCCTGCCCCCGACCCAGCGGCCAGCCGATCGAGCAGCGTTTCGAGGCTGCGGCGGCTGAGCCGCTCCCCCAGGTGGTGGCTTAGCCAGTGCTGCAGCAGGGCGCCCTGGTTGGCGCGCTGCAGGGCGCGCAGGGGGGCAAGCGGCAGCTGCTGATCGCTTCCGGCGCCGCTGCTGTCCCTGGCCCCCAGAGCGGCCAGCGCCAGGGAGAGCAGTTCCCCCTGGGTGTCGTCATCGGCGGCGAGTTGCTCGGCCAGGGCGGCCAGGCGCCGGGCGGCGCCGGGATGCAGGGCCTCCAGCACCGGCAGCACCTCCTGCCGCAGCCGGTTGCGGCTGTAGCGCTGGTCGTTGTTGCTGGGGTCAGGCCACACCGGCAGCTGCAGCTGCCGGCAGAGCCGGCCGGTGTCGGCCCGGCTGAACGGCAGCAGGGGCCGGGCCAGCTGCAGCTCACCCTCCAGGGCACGCAGGCCGCGCAGGCTGGCCAGACCCCGGCGGTGGCTCCCCCGGGCCAGGTTGAACAGCAGCGTCTCGGCCCGGTCGCTGGCGGTGTGGCCCGTCACCACCCGGCTGGCCCCGAGCGCTGCGGCGCCGATCGCCAGCCGCCGGTAGCGCCAGGCCCGGCCCGCGGCCTCGCTGGGGATGCCGCCAGCACCGCCGCTGGCGGCAGGTTCTCCTGGCTCGGGCTGCCAGCACTCCCCCAGCAGCGGCAGACCCTGCCCGGTGGCCCAGGCCGCCAGCTGCTGCGCCGTTCGGCCTGATTCGGGCCGCCAGCCGTGATCGCCGTGCCAGAGGTGCAGCCGCCAGCCGTGCAGCCGCCGCAGGGCGGTGAGCAGCGCCACCAGGGCCATGGAGTCCTGGCCGCCGGAAACAGCCAGCAGCAGGGTGTCGCTATCGGGCAGCAGGGCCGGGTGGCGCCGCAGGTGGCGGTGCAGCCGCAGGTGATCGGCGCTCCAGTCGGCCGCGGCGCTGGGCTGGGGCTGGGGATCGGACACCCTGACGACGGGGGTTCAAGTGGGAGAATGACCCCACTGTGCAGCTGTTCCTGCGATGTCGTCCGGCTCCTCCCGTCTTGCCCAGCTGCCTGCCCCGTTGCGGAGCGCCCTGGCGGAGTGTCGCCTGATCAAGGTGATCGCCGGCCTCACCAACTTCGATGCTGCCGCGGTGGAGCGCATCAGCCAGGCGGCTGGGGAAGGGGGTGCCGACCTGATCGACGTGGCCTGTGACCCGGCCCTGGTGCGACGGGCTGCAGCGGCGTCCGGCCTGCCGATCTGCGTGTCGGCGGTGGACCCCGAGCTGTTCCCAGCCGCTGTGGCCGCCGGCGCGGCGATGGTGGAGATCGGCAACTACGACGCCTTCTATCCCCTCGGTCGCCGCTTCGAGGCCGACGAGGTGCTGGCGATCACCCGCCGCACCCGCGAGCTGCTGCCCGAGGTGGTGCTGTCGGTCACGGTGCCGCATGTTCTGCCCCTGGATCAGCAGGAGCAGCTGGCTCTCGACCTGGTGGCGCTCGGTGCCGATCTGATCCAGACCGAGGGCGGCACCAGCGCCCGGCCCTTCAGCCCTGGCGTTCTGGGCCTGATCGAAAAGGCGGCCCCCACCCTGGCGGCCACCCATGCGATCAGCCGGGCCCTGGCCGCTGCCGCCGGCCCCGAAACCCCTGCCGTGCCGGTGCTCTGTGCCTCGGGCCTCTCGGCCGTGACCCTGCCCCTCGCCGTGGCGGCCGGCGCCGCTGGCGTTGGTGTGGGCTCCGCTGTGAACAGGCTGCAGGAGCCCTGGGCCATGGCGGCGGTGGTGCGGGAGCTGCGGACGGCCCTACCCCGTCCGGTGGCGGCGACGCTCTGAACGTAGGCCTGGCTCAGCAACCCTCAGTCACAACAGAGTGCCAGTGGGCGTTCCCAGGCCTACGTTGCGAAGGTTCCACCTGAACTGTCATGGGCTCCCTCGTCTGGCTGCTGCAGTGGCCGATCCGTGCTCTGGTGCTGCTGATCGTCGCCTGGCTTCCCCTGGGTGTTGAGATCGAGAGCTTCCCGATCGCCCTGCTCGCCGCTGTTGTGATCGGCCTGCTGGGCACCCTGTTGATCTGGCCGCTCAAGCTGCTGCTGGGGCCCGTCTGGGCCGTCACCAGCCTCGGCGGGGTGATCAGTCCGGTGAGTCTGCTGTTCAACTGGCTGATCACCGTGATTCTGTTCGGCCTGGCGGCCTGGCTGATCCAGGGCTTCCGGCTGCGCCAGGGGCTGCTGAGCGCCGTGCTCGGGGCAGTGGTCTACGCGGTGCTGTCGGCGGTGATCCTGCGCATGCTCGGCCTCGATGTGGACTTCACCCGAGTCTCGGCGCTGATGAGCCAGCTGGCTGCGGGCTGATCCGCGCCCCTGCGGGCCTTCGGGACGGCCATTTCGCTGCTCTCGGCACCGCGGTAGCGGGCGCGGCTCGCCAACAATGGGCACCATGATGGTTCCCTTCGAGCTCCACGCCCCCTACCAGCCCAAGGGCGATCAGCCCACGGCGATCGCCGGGCTGGTGCAGGGCGTTCAGGCCGGCGAGCGCTACCAGACCCTGCTGGGGGCCACCGGCACCGGCAAGACGTTCACGATCGCCAATGTGATCGCCAGCACCGGGCGTCCCACCCTGGTGCTGGCCCACAACAAGACCCTGGCGGCCCAGCTCTGCAATGAGCTGCGCGAGTTCTTCCCGAACAACGCCGTTGAATACTTCATCTCCTATTACGACTACTACCAGCCGGAGGCCTATGTGCCCGTCTCCGACACCTACATCGCCAAGACGGCATCGATCAACGAAGAGATCGACATGCTGCGCCATTCGGCCACCCGCTCCCTGTTCGAGCGCCGCGATGTGATCGTGGTGGCCTCGATCAGCTGCATCTACGGCCTCGGCATCCCCAGCGAATACCTCAAGGCCGCGGTGAAATTCCAGGTGGGCGACACGCTCAACCTGCGTGCCTCCCTGCGTGATCTGGTCAACAACCAGTACTCCCGCAACGACGTTGAGATCTCCCGCGGCCGCTTCCGGGTGCGGGGCGATGTGCTGGAGATCGGCCCGGCCTACGAAGATCGCCTGGTGCGGATCGAGCTGTTCGGTGATGACGTGGAGGCGATCCGCTATGTGGATCCCACCAGCGGCGAGATTCTGCAGAGTCTCGACGCGATCAACATCTACCCGGCCAAGCACTTCGTGACCCCCAAGGAGCGGCTGGCCGAGGCCATCGCCGCGATCCGCCACGAACTGCATGAGCGGCTCGATCTGCTCAATGGCCAGGGGCGTTTGCTGGAGGCCCAGCGGCTGGAGCAGCGCACCATCTACGACCTGGAGATGCTGGAGCAGGTGGGTTACTGCAACGGCGTGGAGAACTACGCCCGCCACCTCGCCGGCCGCCAAGCCGGCACCCCGCCCGAGTGCCTGATCGACTACTTCCCCGACGACTGGCTGCTGGTGGTGGATGAGAGCCACGTCACCTGCTCCCAGTTGCAGGCCATGTACAACGGCGACCAGAGCCGCAAGCAGGTGCTGGTGGAGCACGGCTTCCGCCTGCCCAGCGCCGCCGACAACCGGCCCCTCAAGGGCGAGGAGTTCTGGCAGAAGGCCCGCCAGACCATCTTCGTGAGCGCCACCCCCGGCCAGTGGGAGCTGGCCGAGAGCCGCGGCCAGGTGGTGGAGCAGGTGATCCGCCCCACCGGCGTGCTCGATCCCGTGGTGGAGGTGCGCCCCACCGAGGGCCAGGTGGACGACCTGCTCGGCGAGATCCGCCAGCGCGCCGACAAGCAGGAACGGGTGCTGGTGACCACGCTCACCAAGCGCATGGCCGAGGACCTCACCGATTATCTGGCCGAGAACGGGGTACGGGTGCGTTATCTGCACTCCGAGATCCACTCGATCGAGCGCATCGAGATCATCCAGGATCTGCGCAATGGCGAGTACGACGTGCTGGTGGGGGTGAACCTGCTGCGCGAGGGCCTGGATCTGCCGGAGGTGTCTCTGGTGGCGATCCTCGATGCCGACAAGGAGGGCTTCCTGCGGGCCGAGCGCTCCCTGATCCAGACCATCGGCCGCGCCGCCCGCCATGTGGAGGGCAAGGCCCTGCTCTATGCCGAAAATCTCACCGATTCGATGGCCAAGGCGATCGGCGAAACCGAACGCCGCCGTGCCATTCAGCACGCCTACAACGAGAAGCACGGCATCACCCCCACGGCCGCAGGCAAGCGGGCGGGGAATTCCATCCTGGCCTTCCTGGAGGTGTCGAGGCGCCTCAATGACGAACAGCTTGAGCAGGCCACGGATCAGGCCGAGCACAACGCCGTTCCCCTCGATTCCCTGCCGGAGCTGATTCAGCAGCTCGAGGACAGAATGAAAACGGCGGCCAAGAACCTCGAGTTCGAGGAGGCCGCCAACCTGCGCGACCGCATCAAGGGGCTGCGGCAGAAGCTGGTGGGCCGGGCCTGAGCTCCGGGGCCTCGCTGCCCTCGGCCCGGTGGGTGGTGCTGCCGCCGAGCTCGAAGGTGCGGTGCACCGCCTGAACCGCCTCCACCCCCTGGTCGGCGGCCACCACGCAGCTGGTGCGGATCTCACTGGTGGCGATCAGCTCGATGTTGATGCCGGCCTCCGCCAGGCAGCGGAACATGCGCGCGGCGGTGCCCGGGGTGCAGGGCATGCCGGCGCCCACGGCGCTCACCCGGGCGATGGCCGCTCCCTCTTCAAAGCGGGAGCCGGGCCACTGGCCCAGCAGCGGCCCGAGGGCCTGTTCGGCCCGGCTGCGGTCGTCGCGCTTCAGGGTGAAGCTGATGTCACGGGTGCGCTGCTGGCCGCTGAGGCCGGTGCGCTCCGACTGCACGATCGCATCGAGGCTGATGCCCGCATCGGCGAGGGCCCTGCACACGGCGGCGGCGGTGCCGGGGCGGTCAGGCACCTGGCGCACGGCCACCTGCGCCTGGCCGGTGTCGAGGGCCACGCCCCGCACGGCCGCCTCGCCGCTGTGGCAGGGGGGTGGATCGTGGCGCAGCTGGCTCTCCTGCAGCTCAAAGGCCTCGGCGGCCGCCCGCAGGGCGCGGCTGCCCTGGTCGCCGGCCACCAGGCAGCTCACCTTCACCTCGCTGGTGGCGATCAGCCGCAGGTTGATGCCGTAGCGGGCCAGGGTGTCGAACAGCCGCGCCGCCACACCGGGGCGGCCCATGATGCCGGCGCCGGAGATGCTCAGCTTGGCCAGCCCCGCTTCGCCGCTGAGGGTGGCGGCTCCGGCCCCCAGCTCGGCTCCCATGCCGGCCAGCACCTCGCGGCACACCAGCTGGGCCTGCTCCAGATCGGCCTCGGGCAGGGTGAAGGCAATGTCGTTGGTGAAGCTGCAGGCCTCGTCGGTGGTGCCCACATGGGTGGCCTGCACGATCAGATCCACGTTGAGGGCCGCCGCTCCCAGGGCCTCGAACAGCTGGGCCGCCACGCCGGGGCGATCCGGCACGTGGGAGAGCGCCACCACGGCCTGGCGATTTTCGAGATCGGCGCCATCCACCGGCTTGCCCAGCTCGAGGCCGCCCTGCCCGATCGGCTGCGGTGCCCCGCTGGTGAGCCGGGTGCCCGGCGCCTCGCTCCAGCTGGAGCGCACCACCAGCGGCACGCCGTAGTTGCGGGCGATCTCCACGGCCCTGGGATGCAGCACGGCCGCCCCGAGGCTGGCCAGCTCCAGCATCTCGTTGCAGCTCACCTCCGTCATCAGCTGGGCATCCGGCACCTTGCGCGGGTCGGTGGTGAGCACCCCGGGCACATCGGTGTAGATCTCGCAGGCCTCGGCGCCGAGGGCGGCGGCCAGGGCCACGGCGGAGGTGTCGGAGCCGCCCCGGCCGAGGGTGGTGATCTCCGGCGTGCCGGCCAGGCCGCTGCTGGTGCCCTGAAAGCCCGCCACCACCACCACCTGGCCTTCACCCAGCAGGCGCCGCAGCCGTTCGGTGCGGATCTCGAGGATGCGGGCGCGGCCGTGGGCCGACTCCGTCATGATCCCCACCTGCGGCCCGGTCATGGACACCGCCGGCACGCCCTCGGCATGCAGGGCCATCGACAGCAGCGCGATCGACACCTGTTCCCCGGTGGCCAGCAGCATGTCCATCTCCCGCTGGGGTGGATCGCTGCTGATCGCCCGGGCCAGGCCCGAGAGTTCGTCGGTGGTGTGGCCCATGGCCGACACCACCACCACCAGCTCATGGCCCTCGTCGCGGCACTGGGCCACCCTGCGGGCCACCGCCTGGATCCGGGCCACGTCGGCCACCGAGGTGCCGCCGAACTTCTGAACCAGCAGGGCCATGGGGGTGAGG
>NZ_JADEWP010000075.1:0-10000 GCF_015207535.1 Cyanobium sp. LEGE 06143
GGCCGCGCGGCAGGGGGCGCGCCGGCCACGACCGCAGGCCATCGCCCTGCAGGGAATTGGCCGTGGCGGTGGCCAGCATCTCGAGCCCCGAGAGGCTGCCGAACGGCGTGGCGGTGCCGGCACCGCCCTGGGCGCCCACCGGCCCGATCAGCACCACGGCATCGCGGATCAGGCTGCGCTTGGGATGGTTGCGCCAGCGCTCCGGATCCAGCACTTCCCAGGCCGGGATCCGCACAAAGGTGCCCTCGGGCCCGTAGAAGTTGAGCTGGCGCTGGGCATCGTCCTGGCGGCTGCGGCGCCCGGAGCGCTCCAGCACCGCCTCGGACAGCGGCTTCTGGGGACTGGCCCCCACCAGCGCCAGCACCCGTTCGCTGTAGGTGCGCGGATGGGGGTGGGCCTCGCCATGGCCGCCGGGCAGGGTGTTGGTGATGCCGATGGCGTCGGGTCCGGCCGCCAGTCGCAGGGGTTCGGCGGGCGGCGCCAGGCTCAGCCCCACGTAGCTGGTGTCGCGCACCTCCATCACCTCAGCGGCCAGCACCACGCGCCCCTCGCCCCTGCGGATGGCCGCAGCCAGGGCCTGATCATCGGCGTCACCCTCGCCGCTGCTGCCCTCGAACACCACGTTGATCGCCACGGCGGCCGGCCTGGCCTCACCGAGGCGATCGAGCAGATCGCCGTAGCGGGCTCGCGGCCACGGCAGGGTGCTCAGCCCCTCAGCCCAGGGCGGGATCGCCGCGGCCCCCTGCGACTGGTCGGCGAACCAGGCCCCCTGCTGCAGGGTGGAGTCGTCGATGGCGATCAGCACCACCGCCTGGGGCCCGGCCCGGCTGCCCCGCAGGCGCACCAGCTGGTCCTCCAGGCCCCGCTCCACCACCAGCAGCGGCTGGGGCGGGCGCGCCGTCAGCCAGCCGGCCGCCACGGCCACCAGGCCGGAGGCGAGGGCCAGAGCATGGGCACGGCGCATGGCGAAGACGAAGCGGAGCAGAGCGGGCCTCAGAAGAAGCTGGGCAAGCCGAAGATCGGCAGGGAGGGCGTGAGCGAGGAGCCAGGCAGGCGCACACCCGGCATGGCCCGGCGCAGATGGCTCTCCAGGGAGCCCATCCCCGGCAGGGACACGCTGAATCCCCTGAACAACGGCCCGCCCAGGATCGAGCTGTAGTCGCCCGAGCTGAGCCGCAGCAGGGTGAGCACCACCCCGGCAGGCGACAGCGTCACCCGCTGGCCCGCCTCCACGCGGGTGGGGGCGGCAGCGCCGGGCTCATCGGCGGGGATCGGCTCGCCGTCCCGCAGCGGCTCGATCTCCACCGCTCCCTCCAGCACGGAGAGCTCGGCCTCGCCGTCGTCGCGCACCTCCAGCAGGTAATTGGTGCCCCGCACACTCATGCGCGATGAGCGCGTGCAGCCGCTCTGGGGGCCGGACACCAGGATCTGCCCCTTCTTGAGCAGGAAGCAGCCGCTGCCCAGGCGCAGCTGGGAGAAGCGGTTCACCCGGCCCGCCGCACCGGTGTCGAAGCGGATCTGGCCGCGGCTCTTGCGGGTGCTGATCTCCTGGGGCGCGGTGGCCCGCTGCTTCAACCGGGCCTCCCGGCTGTCGATGTAAAACTCGCGGCCATCGAGGATTTCCTGCACTGTGGCCGCCTCCCGGGCCTGGGCGGGGGCGAGGGGAACCAGCAGCAGTGGCAGCACCAACAGCGCTGAAGGCAGGCGTTGAGGCCGTGGCAGCCATTGGGGCCCTGACAGCCGCTGCGGCAGAGATGTCGGCATTCCAGCCCCTGAACCGAACCAGGGGCATTCTCACCCGTGAATCATGCTTGGGCGGCCAGGCCACGCGGGGCCGCCATGGCCGCCCTGGCGACTCAGCCCTCGCTGCGCCAGCCCTGGTCTGAGGGGGTCCAGTCGCTCAGCTCGGAGGGCTGGAACCAGAGACCGATCTCAAACAGGGCCGTTTCAGGGGCATCGGAGCCGTGGATCACGTTGCGGCCGATGTTCACGGCCAGGTCGCCGCGGATCGTGCCGGGTTCGGCCTCGAGGGGTTTGGTGGCGCCGATCAGCTTGCGGGCGCTGGCAATGACGCCGTCGCCCTCCCAGACCATCGCCACCACGGGCCCCGAGGTGATGAAATCCACCAGCCCGGCGAAGAAAGGACGCTCCCGGTGCACGCCGTAGTGGTTCTCGGCCAGCTCACAGCTGGGGGTGAGCTGCTTGAGGCCCACCAGCTTGAAGCCCTTGCGCTCGAAGCGTCCCAGGATTTCAGCCACCAGGCCCCGCTGAACACCATCGGGCTTGATGGCGATGAAAGTGCGTTCGGCGGCCATGGGGTGATCGAAGGGGGTGGCGCCATCGTCCGTGGCCGGGCCACCGCTTGGCAAGCAGCCCGGCCTCAGCGGCTCTGCTGCGCCCTGCCTACATTCCTTAACGCCACACGCACGGTGCAGGGCCATGGTGCTCACCGCTCCTCCCAGCACCTGGAGCGCCGAGGACGGCGCCAGCCTCTACGGCCTGGATCGCTGGGGCGCCCCCTACTTCTCCGTCAACGCCCGCGGCCACGTGATCGTGCAGCCCCGCGGCGACCGGGGCGGCTCCCTGGATCTGGTGGAGCTGGTGCGGGAGCTGCAGGGCCGCGATCTGTCGCTGCCGCTGCTGATCCGCTTCGACGACATCCTCGAAGACCGGCTGGAGCGGCTCCACGCCGCCTTCGAGCGGGCCATCGCCCAGTACGGCTATGCCAGTCGCTACCAGGGGGTGTTCCCGGTGAAGTGCAACCAGCAGCGCCACGTGGTGGAGCAGCTGGTGGAGAGCGGCCGGCGCTGGCATTTCGGCCTGGAGGCCGGCAGCAAGGCCGAGCTGCTGATCGCCCTCTCCCTGGTGGACGACCCCCAGGCCCTGCTGATCTGCAACGGCTACAAGGATCAGCGCTACATCGAGACGGCGATCCTGGCGCGGCGGCTGGGGCGGCAGCCGGTGGTGGTGATCGAGCAGGCCGATGAGGTGGAGCGCATCATCCGGGCCAGCCATGAGCTCGGCGCCGCGCCGCTGATCGGCATCCGCGCCAAGCTCTCCAGCCGCAGCACCGGCCGCTGGGGCAGCTCCGTGGGGGAGCGGGCCAAGTTCGGCCTTTCGGTACCCGATCTGCTCAGCACGGTGGAGGCCCTGCGCCAGGCCGATCTGCTCGGTGAGCTGCGCCTGCTGCACTTCCACATCGGCAGTCAGATCAACGACATCGCCGTGCTCAAGGACGCCCTGCAGGAGGCGGGTCAGATCTACGTGGAGCTCACCCGGCTGGGAGCGCCGATGGGCCTGCTGGATGTGGGCGGCGGCCTGGGGATCGACTACGACGGCAGCCGCACGGCCACCGCCGCCTCCAAGAACTATTCGCTGCAGAACTACGCCAATGACGTGGTGGCCACGGTGCGGGAGTGCTGCGCCCCCCATGGAGTGGCCGTGCCCACCCTGGTGAGCGMGAGCGGCCGGGCCATCGCCAGCCACTTCTCGGTGCTGGTGTTCGACGTGCTCGGCACCGGCCACCCCCCCGGCGGCGTGCCCCCTGAGGAAGCCGACGAGCCGCTCACGGTGCACAACCTGCGCGAAACGCTGGCCACGATCGAGGCCAGCGCCGCGCCTGGGGCCGGCACCAGACCTGAGCTGAGCTGCGAGCTGCTGCAGGAGGCCTGGAACGATGCGCTCAAGTTCAAGGACGATGCCCTGGCCGCCTTCCGGCTGGGTTATCTGGGCCTGCCCCAGCGAGCCCGGGCCGAGCAGCTCACCTGGGCCTGCGCCGAGGCGATCGCCGACCGGCTCACCGCGCTGCCGGAGGGCACCGAGATCCCCGAGCAGCTGGGCGCCCTGCAGGCCGCCCTGGCCAGCACCTACTACGCCAATCTCTCGGTGTTCCGCTCGGCGCCGGACACCTGGGCCATCGACCAGCTGTTCCCGGTGCTGCCGATCCAGCGCCTCGACGAGCGCCCCACGGGCCTGGGCAGCTTCGCCGACCTCACCTGCGATTCCGACGGCAAGCTGGCCCGCTTCATCGACCGGGGCCAGGTGAAGTCGCTGCTGGAACTGCACCCGCCCCGCGCCGGGGAGCCCTACTGGGTGGGCCTGTTCCTGGCCGGGGCCTACCAGGAGGTGATGGGCAACCTGCAYAACCTGTTCGGCAGCACCAATGCGGTGCACATCCGCCTCGGCACATCAGGGCACTACGTGGTGGATCACGTGGTGAGGGGTGACACCAATGCCGAGGTGCTCGAAGTGATGGAGCACGACCCGCGCCAACTGCTGGAGCGGCTGCGGCTGGCCAGCGAGGAGGCGATCAACGGCGGCCAGCTGAAGATCAGCGACGCGCGCCGACTGATGGCCCACCTGGAGCACAGCCTGGGGCAGACCACCTACCTGCAGTCCTGAGGGCTTCAGCGCAGCAGCAGCACGGCCACCCAGAGCAGCTTGCAGCCCAGGTGCAGCATCTGGTCGATGCCGATGCTGTAGAGGCGACGGCACTTGCCCAGGTCGATGCCGGCGTGGAGGATCCACTCGGCGAGGCCCAGCAAGGGCACGCCGCTGATCACCGCCACCAGGAAGCCATGGATGCCGGCGTGGGCCACCAGCCACCAGCCCCAGGGCAGCACCCCCCTCACCCCCGGGCACTTCTCCAGGGCCATGCGATCGCTCTGCAGGGCGAAGTCGCCGAGGAAATGGCCCATGGCCAACAGCAGAAACAGATCCAGGCCTGTCTGG
Organism: Cyanobium sp. LEGE 06143; assembly: GCF_015207535.1. Classification (NCBI taxonomy): domain Bacteria; kingdom Bacillati; phylum Cyanobacteriota; class Cyanophyceae; order Synechococcales; family Prochlorococcaceae; genus Cyanobium; species Cyanobium sp. LEGE 06143. The sequence goes on from NZ_JADEWP010000075.1 coordinate 4,732, forward strand.
AGATCGGCCACAGGAAACGGAACAGCGATCGGAATGGAGGCCAGCGGGGAGGCTGTTGCAGCGTGGTTCCACTCTGACCCAGGCTGGGTACGGCGGTATGAGCGCGTTGTTGCGGATGGCGATCCCCGGGCTGGTGCTCACCCCGCTGCTGGTGCTCGGACTGCTGGGGCTGCACGCCTGGCTGAGGCGACGCACCCGGCTGCCGGATCTCCCCCTGCTGCTGCCCCTGGGCGCGGCCCTGGTGCACGGAGCCGTTGCCACCATCCCGGCCGGCCTGGTGGGGGCCACGGCCAGCCGCTGGCTCGCCAGCCTTGACCAGCTGCTGCTGGGCTATGCCCTGATCCGGCTGGCCACCTGGGCCGGCGTGCAGGTGCCCGGCAGCCTGGGCTGGTGGCCCCAGCCGCCGAAGATCCTGCGCGACCTGGCCATGCTGGTGCTGGCCGCCGCCTACACCGCCCTGGTGCTGCGCGAGCGGGCGGGGGTGAATCTGGTGGGGCTGTTCACCACCTCGGCGGTACTGACCGCCGTGCTGGGCCTGGCCGCCCAGGAAACGCTCAAGGACATGGTCGCCGGCATCAGCCTGCAACTCGATGCCCCCTTCAGTGAGGGCGACTGGATCGAGGTGAATGGAGAGGCGGGCGTGGTCAAGAGCGTCACCCTGATGAACACCTACCTGCAGCCCGCCGACGGCAGCCTGCTGGTGATCCCCAACGACACCGTGGCCCAGGCGATGGCGCGCTGTTTCGCGCCGCGGGCGCCGGTGGGCAACCGCTTCAGCATCGGTCTCGACTACGCCCTGCCGCCGGGCCAGGCCTGCGCCCTGCTGGAGGCGGCGATGGCCGACTGCCCCGGGGTGCTGACGGAGCCGCCACCGCGGGCCTGGGTGGGGAGCTACGCCGACAGCGCCATCACCTATGAGCTGATGGTGTGGCACCAGGGTGCCGGTGAGCTGCAACGGCTGGAGGTGCGCAGCGCCGTGCTGCAGCACATCTGGTACGCCCTCAGCCGCGCCGGCCACAGCATTCCCTACCCGGTGCGGGAGCTCAGGCCCAAAGACCCGGCCCCGGCGGCCGATGATCCCGCCCTGATCGATGTGGCCGCCCGGGCCAGGCTGCTGGGCCGCAACGGGCTGTTCCAGGAGCTGGGGGCTGAGCAGCTGGCGCGCCTGGCGCCGCTCACCCGCTGCCTGCGCTTCGGGCCGGGGGAACTGGTGATGCGCGAGGGGGATCCCAGCACCGCCCTGTTCCAGGTGGTGCAAGGCGGCGTGGACGTGCTCAAGACCAACCCCCAGGGGAGCCAGACGCGCCTGGCCAGGCTGGGCGTGGGCGACGTGTTCGGAGAGATGGGGCTCTGCACCGGCGCCCGCCGCAGCGCCAGCGTGCGCGCCACGGCGGACACCGTGCTGCTGGAGGTGGAACGCGACGACCTGCTGCCCCTGGTGGAGGCCGAACCGCAGTTCCTTGAGCAGCTGGCCCATCTGGTCAACCGCCGCCGCTGCGAACAGGAGCAGGTGTCGGCGGAGCAGGAGGCGGAGCGGGAGCTGAACCTGCTGCAGCGGATGCAGCAGCTGTTCGGCGCCATGGGGCCCGTCAGCGGGCGCAGAACCACACCTGCAGGCTGAGGCGATCGATCGGGGGCGGCAGTTCGGCGGGGTCGAAGGCGGCAGGGGCGGCMTCCGCCATCGCCCGTAGCGGCACCGGSCGCTGAGCGCCCTCCACCTGCACCTGGATCGGCAGCAACGCCTCCAGGCCCATCACCGCCGCCAGGTCGCGGGCCTGCTGCTGGGCGTCCTGGTAAGCGGACCGCAACAACTGCTGGCGGGCGGCCCGGTCCTGTTCGGGACTGGCCTCGGTGCTCACCGGCGACAACCGCACCCCCGGCAGGCCCCCCACCCGGCGCACCAGGGGCTGCAGCTGCGGCAGGGCGAGGCTGCCACTCACCCGCAGGCTGGCCACCCAGGCGGCGGGATCGCTGCCGCGGCGACTCCGCTCCCAGGTGTTGGGGGAACCGACCTCCAGCTCATCCACGGCCAGGGTGCTGAGCTCCTGCCGCAGGGTCACCAGCCGAGCTTCGAGGGCCGCCAGTGCCTCGTCGCTGCTGGCCGCCTCGGCCTCCAGGGCCAGGGAGAAGCGGAAGCGGCTGGCTTCACGCCGGAGCTCCGCCGAGCCGCGGGCCTCCAGCAGGGTGCCGCTGCACTGGAGCTGCACCTGGGCCTGGGCGAGGGCAGCGGTGGGCTGCACAACCTGGACCAGGGCCGGCAACAGAAGGGCGGGAAGCCAACGCATGGCAAGCGGGGACGACTGCTGACCAGCATGGTCTGCGTCCGGCAGAGCCGATCCAGCCGGCCCGGTCGCTCAGAAGATGCCGCGAAGCAGATTGAAGGCTCCCCGGTGAAACAGCGGTGGCTTGCGGGGACCCACCCGAGCCCCTTCAGCCGGCGACAGGGTGGGGATGTCCTCCAGCAGGGGCTGGATCAGCACGGCCTGCCGTTCCAGGCGCAGGCGCCAGGCGGGCACCACCCCAGGCGCCTGCCGCTGCACCGGCTCCCCCAGGGCGCTGAACTGCAGCACGGCCGTCTGCAGCTGAGCGGTGGCCTGGGGACTCAGGCTGCAGGCGGTGCGCTGGGGTGCCAGCAGCTGACCCTCGTCCGCCATGAAGCCGCTCGCCAAAGCGGCTGGAGCCAGGGCCCCCAGCAGCGAGCCATCCCCCAGCTCTCCTGCATTGGAGGTCCAGATCACCAGGTCCCCCTCCTGTTGCCCGGGGCCGGCCACCATGGCCTGGTAGCCGAGCACCCCGGTCTGGGGCGCCCAGCTGAGCTGCCAGCGCCCTGCCACCAGGGCGGCCTGCATGGCGATGGGCTGCAGGAAGTCGTCGCCGGGATCGAGCGCGAAGGCAATCTCCGGGATGGCCTCGCCACGCACCGTGTGGGAACCCACCAGGGAGGCCGGGGCGGGGAGGGGCGGCGAGGAGAGGCTGTTGGGCCAGCGGCCCACCACCGCTCCTGGGGCCCAGTCGGGGTTGGCGGACTCCATCAGGCGGCCGAGGCGGGTCATCGCCATGGCCATGGCCCGCTGGTCTGGCAGCAGCTGGGCCAGCTCGATCACCTCCACCGGTGGGGTGGGCCCGTCCTCCGTGCAGCCCCGGTACAGCAGCAGCCGCCCCTGGGCCTGGGAAGCATCCCAGTCGTCGGCGCTCGGCTGAGTTGCCCTGGAGTCCGTGGCGGCCGGAGGCAGCAGGGGCAGGGCCTCACCCAGGCCGAGGCCGGCGGGAATCCGGTGTTCCGCGCTGCGTTGCGACGGCAACGGCCCGGCGCTGCGCAGGGTGAGCTCCAGGCTGCGCATGGAGGCGGGCGCCTCGGCCCGGATCAGCTCCAGCACCGCGGCCGCCGAGAGGCCGCCCCCGGCGGCCGCGGCACCGAGGCCCGAGACGGTGCGGGCCTGGATCTCGTAGCTCACCGGGGTGGCCGTGGCCGCCGCTGTGGCCAGGGGCCCCAGCAGAGCGGCCGTGGCCAGAGAGCCCCACAGACCGCAGAAGTGCCGGGCCATGTCACCGTTCGGAGGGCCCTGCACCCTAGGCAGCCCCTGGCTGCTCAGCTGAGCGCCTTGCGCAGCTGCACCAGGGCCTCGGCCAGCGCCCCATCGAGAGCGGCCCCATCGCGGCCGCCGGCCTGGGCCAGGTTGGGGCGGCCGCCGCCGCCGCCGCCACAGGCCTTCGCCACCGCACCGATGAAGGCTCCCGCCTTGGGGCCGGCGGCGACCACGGCAGGACCGAAGGCGGCCACTAGCACCACCTTGCTCAGGTCCGCCGGATCGGGCAGGCCACCGAGCACCACGGCGGCACCGTCGCCGAGCCGGGCGGCCAGGTCCTGGGCCGCCCCCTGCAGGCCGGTGCCATCGACACCGTCGAGCCGCGTCACCAGCAGCCGGCAGCCCGGCTGATCCCCCTCGGCGCCCACGCGTTCGGCCTGCTGAACCAGGGCTGAGGCCTTGGCCACGGCCAGCTCGGCGCGGGCAGCCGCCAGGGCCTTGCCGGCGCCTTTGAGCTCCTCCTGCAGGGCCGCCACCCGCTCCACGATCTCGCCCGGCTGGGCCTTGAGGCGTTCCCCCAGCTGGCGCACCACCGCATCGCGCTGCTTGAGGTAGGCCAGCGCCGCCGGACCGGCCACGGCCTCGATGCGGCGGATGCCGGCGGCCACGCCGCTCTCGGCCACGATCGTGAACAGGCCGATCTCCGTGGTGTTGGCCACGTGGGTGCCGCCGCACAGCTCCATCGACACACCGGGCACATCCACCACCCGCACCACGTCGCCGTACTTCTCGCCGAACATCGCCACGGCGCCGGCGGCGCGGGCCGCCTCGATCGCCATCTCCCGCACCTCCAGCCGGTGGGCCTCGCCGATCCAGCCGTTGATCAGCGCCTCCACCTGCTCCAGCTCCTCGGCCCGCAGGGCCCGGGCGCAGTGGAAGTCGAAGCGCAGCCGCTCGAAGTCCACCAGGGAGCCGGCCTGGCTGATGGCCGGATCCACCACCTGCTTGAGCGCCGCCTGCAGCAGGTGGGTGGCGCTGTGGTGGGCCTGAACCCGCCGGCGGCAGGCCGGGTCCACCCGGGCCGTCACCAGATCCCCCACCGCCAGGCTGCCCCGCTCGACGCGGCCGTCGTGCACGAACACGCTGCGGTTGCGGCTCACCGAGGCGATGCTCACGATCACGCCGGCATCGGCGGCGGTCTGATCGCCACCGCCCAGCAGCAGGCCGCGGTCGCCCACCTGGCCGCCCCCCTCGCCGTAGAAGGGCGTGCCATCCAGCACGATCTGCACCCCATCCCCCGCCATGGCCCGCTCGGCCGGGGCGCCGTTCACCACCAGGGCCAGCACGCAGCTGGGGTGCTCCAGGGCCTCATAGCCCTTGAAGGCCGTGGGCTGCAGCGACGCCGCCAGCTGCTCGATGGCGCCCTGCAGGGTGAGATCGAGGCTCACCGCCGCGGCCTTGGCGCGCTGGCGCTGGGCCTCCATGGCCGCCTCGAAGCCCGGCAGATCCACCGTGAGCCCGTGCTCCTGGGCGATCTCCTCGGTGAGCTCCAGGGGGAAGCCGTAGGTGTCGTAGAGCTCGAAGGCCTGCTCGCCGCTGATCTGGCGGGGCCGGGTGGCCAGCACTTCAGCCAGCAGCTTCTCGCCCCGCTCGAGGGTGCCGAGGAAGCGGGCCTCCTCCCGCTCCAGCTCGCCGAGGATCAGCTCGCGGCGCTCCCGGAGCTGGGGGTAGGCCTGGCCCAT
>NZ_JADEWP010000080.1:0-10413 GCF_015207535.1 Cyanobium sp. LEGE 06143
GGGGTGGAGTGGGGACCTTGGAGGGAACCTACCTGAGCAGGTCTGGGCTTCAGGCGGCTGGCAGGGCTTCAGCGGCCGCTTCGTCACAGACCCTCTGGCTGCGCTTCTCATCCCGCTGGAACACCAGCACGGCCAGGGGGGGCAGGCACAGATCAAGGGAGTGCTCGTAGCCGTGCAGGGCCCAGTCCTCGGTGCAGCGGCCGCCGAGGTTGCCGAGGTTGCTGCCGCCGTAGCGCTCGGCGTCGGTGTTGAACACCTCGTTGTAGTAGCCCTCCACAGGCACACCGATGCGGTAGTGGGAATGGCTCTGGGGTGTGAAGTTGGCCACCACCACCAGCCAGTGACCCGTGGCACTCTCGCGTCGCATGAAACTGATCACGGAGTGGCGGTTGTCACTGCAATCAATCCACTGGAAGCCGTACTCGTTGAAGTCGTCGCCCCAGAGCGCCCGCTCGGAGCGGTAGAAGACGTTGAGGTCGTCCACGAGGTGCTGGATGCCCTGATGGGGGGCGTGGTTGAGCAGGTCCCACTGCAGGTCACCCCACACATTCCACTCGGAGCGCTGGCCAAACTCCATGCCCATGAAGATGGTCTTTTTACCGGGGTGGGTCCACATGAAGGCGAGCAGGGCGCGCAGGTTGGCGAACTTCTGCCAGTCGTCACCCGGCATCTTGTGCAGCAGATGGCTCTTGCCGTGCACCACCTCATCATGGCTGAGCGCCAGCATGAAGTTCTCGGTGTAGGCATACCAGATCGAGAATGTGACGTTGTTCTGGTGGAACTGGCGATGCAATGGATCCAGCTCGAAATAATCGAGCATGTCGTGCATCCAGCCCATGTTCCACTTGAGGTTGAAGCCGAGGCCGCCGATGTCGGTGGGCTGGGTCACCATCGGCCAGGTTGTCGACTCCTCGGCGATGGAAAGGGCTCCCGGGAAGTGCTGGAACAGCACATGATTGGCCTGCTGCAGGAACAGCACCGCTTCGGTGTTCTCGCGGCCCCCCTGGTCGTTGGCCAGCCACTCGCCATCGGGGCGCAGGTAGTCGCGGTAGAGCATCGAGGCCACCGCATCAACGCGAATGCCATCGATGTGGAACTCCTCAAACCAATAGATCAGATTGGCAACCAGGAAGTTGCGCACCTCATTGCGGCTGTAGTTGAAGATCAAGGTGCCCCATTCCTTGTGCTCACCGATGCGCGGATCGGCATGCTCGTAGAGGTGGGCCCCATCAAAGAACGCCAGCCCATGGGCATCCTTGGGGAAGTGGCCGGGCACCCAGTCGAGAATCACGCCCAGCCCCTCGGCATGGCAGCGGTTGACGAAGGCGCGGAATTCATCCGGTGTGCCGTAGCGGCTGGTGGGGGCGTACCAGCCCGTCACCTGGTAGCCCCATGAGCCATCGAAGGGATGCTCGGAGATCGGCATCAGCTCGATGTGGGTGAAGCCCCGGGCCTTCACGTAGGGAATCAGCCTGTCGGCCAGTTCCGGATAGGTGAGAAGCCGTGCTCCCGGTTTGAGATCTGCGGCCTGGATCGGCGTTCTGGCCAGGCCGTTCTCTTCCAGAAAGGGCTGCTCGGCGCTGCCGTGCATCCAGCTGCCGAGGTGCATCTCGTACACCGAAATCGGCTGATCCAGCGGATTGCGGCTGTCCCGCTGGCCCATCCAGCCGTCGTCGCTCCAGGCGAAGTGACCCAGCGGCTCCACGATCGAGGCATTGGCGGGCCGCACCTCGTGGCGGAAGCCGTAGGGGTCGGCCTTCTGGTAGCAGTGGCCGGCCTGGGAGCGCACCTCGTACTTGTAGATGGCGCCGGCGTCCAGACCCGGGATGAACAGTTCCCAGCAGCCTCCCAGCCGCGACTGCATCGGATGGTGGCGACCATCCCAGTTGTTGAAGGGGCCCAGCACCGCCACGCTACGGGCATTGGGTGCCCACAGGCAGAACATCACGCCGGCGACACCGTCTCGCTCCAGCCGATGGGCCCCCATGCGGTGCCAGATGTGGTGGTGGTTGCCCTCGGCAAAAAGATGGCGATCAAGTTCGCCCATCCACTCGTCGCGGAAGGCCCAGGGGTCGTGGGCCTCATGGGTGAGGCCCCCCCGTTGAACCCGCAGCCGATAGGCCGGTCCGGGGTCGTGGGACAGCTCCGCCTCGAACACCCAGGGGTGGTGGGGTGCGGTCATCGGCAGGCTGAGCTCGCCGCTCAGCAGGCTCACCTGCTCCGCTTCCGGCAGCCAGGCCCGTACCACCCACCGCCCGTCCTCAATGGGCTGGGGGCCAAGCACGGCAAAGGGATGGTCATGGCGGCACTCCGCCAGGCGCCGACCATCGTCGACCATCCACTCCACAGTGGGGACCGCCATTGAGACAATGCTTGGGGGACCTGACCTTAGGCGGCCGCTCCGCCCTCAAGGAGCGGCACCTGGCTGAGCTTCAGCGGGCTGGAGCCGGGGCTTTCTGCGGTGGGTTAGGAACCTGGGGAAAATCCACCCCGGTGATCTCGTTGTTGCTGTTGAGGATCACGTAGAGGTTATCGGTGAGGCGGTTGAACTCGGTGCGGACCAACACGAGCCGAGTGTCGTCGGATTGACTGGCCTCGATCACCCGCACCACCCGCACGAAGTTCCCGGTGCTCCGCTGCAGTTGCAGCCAGCGCGATTGGAGCGTGGCGGTGGTGAGCTCCTCCTGGAGGGGAAGCGAGAGGAAACTGCGGGCGCTGATGTACAGGCCCCGGCTCAGGGAGCGCACAAAATCGGCAGCTACCCGGCTGGCCTTGGCATCGGTGAGATCGAAGTGGTAACCGGTGAGTTCGCCCTCGGGGTTGAGCACGATGAACAGGTCGCGCACGCCATCACTGGTGGTGAAGCTGGCCTCCACGGTGGTGGAGTTGAGGCCCCCACGCACGCTGAGCAGGGCCCAGCTGAGGAGCTCCGGCTGGGTGCGCAGCCTCTCAGCCACCATCTGGGGGCTGCTGATCTCCTTGGACTCCTCGGAGAACTGGGCAAAAAGGAGGTTGGGATCACGGCTCTGCACCGCCTTCATGATCCGGTTCGCCGCTGCGCGGGCCTCTTCCACACTGAGCCCGTTGCCAGCTTCAGGATCGGGCTGTTCAGGCGGTGCCTGGCCAGTGGCGGCGATGCCTGCGCCATAGGCGTGGGCCGGCCGGGAGGCCATGGGGGGGGCACCGGCGAGCAGCAGTATGCCCGTAGCGAGGGTGAGGGCCCTGGCCCGCAGGAGCGGCAAGGAACGCGGGGAGCCCGACGGCAGGGAAAACCGCATCAGCAGCGCTGGGATCAATGGCCACAGTTTGCCCCAGCTTCTGTCCAGGCGAAGGGTGCGATGGTCAGCCTGGACTCCGCCGTGGCCAGCCAGTAGGTGATCACCCGGTGGCGGCTGTCCGCGCCGCCCCAGGGTTGCTCCCCCGTTCCCGGGTTCACGGCCAGCTGGGGCCAGGCCGCTCCAGCCAGGGACAGCCGCAGCCGCTCCCCCGGCTCCAGGCGGCTCCAGAGCGGCTGCAGATGCAGGGTCAGGCAGCGGACCTGGCGGCAGTGGGGGCCCCGTTGGCGCAGCACGCCGGTGCAGAGCTGGCGCACCGCCCCGCTGCGCTCCAGCACCGACAGGGCGGCGCAGAGGTCGAAACCGTCCTGATCAGCGGCAACCTGCAGCTCCAGCCGCGGCCAGCCGGCGATCAGCTCAGGGGCCTCCAGGGGGGCGGAGCTGAAGCAGGCCACGTCGGTGCGCCGATCCAGGTCGCTGCGCTCGCAGAGGCCGGCATCGAGGCCGAGATGCCCACCCCGCCCCGGCACCGGCCGCCAGGGATCGTGCACCCAGCTCACGGGCTGACGCGGCCGGGCCCCGCCACCCCCACCGCCAACGTCGCCGTCGCCAGGAGCGCTGGCCGCCAGCCAGCCCTCCTGCGGGTCCACGGCAGCCASCCCTGCACTGCCGAGCGCCCAGCTGCGAGGCCCAGGGGTCTGCTCCCGGCCACCTGGCGCTTCGCTCGGGCCCCGCAGCCAGGGGCCTCCGCGGCAGTCCTGGAGGGCCACAGCCTGGGCCAGGTCCTGGGCGGCCTCCACGGCAGGCGTCCCAGTGGGCTCCAGGGGAGCGTCCTGGAGGTGGTGGCGGAAAAAGCGCAGTTGCAGCGCATCGAGGCCACCGTCCCAGCACAAATGGCTCCAAGCGCCGAGGCGTAACAGGGGCTGGCCGCCCCGACGGCGGGCCTGCTGCCAGAGATCCAGCACTCCTGAGAGATGGGGGTCGTACCAGCCGCCGATCAGCAGCATCGGCTGGCGCCAGAGGGCATCCGGCGGGCTGTGGCGGCTCCAGGCGGTGGGTTCGCCCGCATCGCTGCTCAACCAGCGCAGGGCCATGCCGCCCGGGTCGTGGCGTTGCAGCAGCTCCGCGCCCGTGCTCAGGAACTGGCCGCTGTCGAGGGCGCCGCGGATCTCCAGCCAGCCCTGGCTGTCGCCGCGGCGACGCAGGCGCTCGGCCGCCAGCTGCAGGCCCCAGCCGAGGCCGAGGGCCCACCAGTGAGCTCCGCCGCTGCTGGCCCAGTGCAGGCGCTCATCGAGTCCGGCCATGGCGGGGGCCAGGCAGTCCGGCAGGGGGCCATCAGCTTCCAGAAGCAGCTGGGCCAATCCCTGGTAGGAGAAGCCATAGCAACCAAGACGGCCGTTGCTGCCAGGCAGCTGCCTGGCCCACCGCAACGTGTCCGTGCCATCGCGGCCCTCCTGGGCGAACCCGGCGAAGTCCCCCTCCGAATCGCCCCGGCCCCGCACGTCCTGCACCACCACCAGGAAGCCGTGGCTGGCATACCAGCGGGGATGGGCGTAAGTGACCGTGGAGGCAATGGCGCGGCCGTAGGGCTGGCGCATCAACAGCACGGGCCAGGGGCCCTCTCCCTCCGGTTCCCAGATCCGGCTCACCAGCCGCACGCCATCCCGGCAGGTGAGCCAGTGGTCCTGGGGAGAAGGCGGACCGGGGCCCTCAGCCTCGGGGACCACTCAGCGGACGTCGGGGCAATGGAGGCCCACCACGTAGGTGGTGAGCACCTCGGCATCGCCGGGGCTCAGGTTTTCCTGTGTGGCGATCACCCTGGTGGCCTTGCGGCTGGTGTACGACACACCATCGACATTCATCTGGCGCAGCTGGGCACAGAGCTTCTTGGCCTTGGCTGGATTGCGCTTGACGCTCTCGAGCAGCTGGGACTGGCTGCGGGCGGGTTGGCTCAGCAGCGGCGGCACCAGGGCCAGGGCCGCCAGCATCAGAGCCACCGCCGGCGCTGCACGGCGACGCCAGGGCTGGCGGGTGAGGGAGAARGGCTGGTTCAAGTTGGACRCGGCCATGGAWCTGGGGATTTCCCGGCTCCCCTCCATTTGAAAGGGCGTGATGCGGTCACTCCCCTGGCTGGGGTCAGTTTCTGGTGCGGCGATCCCGGGCCCGCTGGATCCACTGCCTCAAGCGGGCCAGGCTCAGCATCGGGGCTGCCAGGCCGGTGAGCCTGCGTTGCAGGCGGCCCATCTGCACCAGCAGCCGCTGGGGGTCGGCCTCGGCCAGGGCGCGCCGATCGGGCACGCCGGCGTACAGCAGCAAAGCGGCCTCGGCAGGCTCCAGGCCCACGTCGATCACCAGCCGCGCCTGGCCGCGCAGGCGGATCAGGCGCGCTTCACTGGCCCCACCGGCCCTGCCCAGTCGCCTCAAGGCGGTGTCGTCCAGGCCGGCCAGCCCGCTCCAGCTGCCGATGCCGGCGGCGGTGAGCTGGCGCTCCTCCCGCACGAAGTGGGGGGGCAGGCTCCAGCGGGGCTCCCCATGGGGGCTGGCGTCGCGCTCAGCCAGGGTCGATCTCCACTGTGCCGGTGTTGAGGTTGCGCGTGGCTTCCGCCAGCACCACAGGCGCGTTCAGCCCGGGGCCGATCGCCTCGACCCGGCGCAGCCGCACGTGCACCAGGCCCGTGGGGGTGCTGCGGCCGCTGTTGCGCAGGTTCAGAGCCACCTGCTCCACACTCGGCAGCGCCGCCTCCAGGGGGAAGTCCGCGCTGGCGGTGGCGATCACCAGATCCCCGCCGTTGTCGTACACCACCGGCACGGCCAGGGCGCCCGGCACGGTGACCCGGGGGCGGTAGCTGATCGCGAAGGCCAGGCAGGAGAGGGCCAGCAAGGCAGTGAAGCTGGTGATGCCAACCAGCCGGAAGCGGATGCCCCAGCGCTGCAGGAAGCCGGCGATGGTCAGCAGGGCCAGAACCCCGCTGGCGGCGCCGAGCCACTCCCCCGCGCTGAACAGGATCGGGTCGGTGGACATGGGGCTGGAGGGGGCTGGGCAACGCCGTTATATTGCGCCCGCACAGCGCGATGGCATCCCCGGGGGAATGGCGGTGGTGCCGGATCAGAACCCTGGGGAAGAGCATTCAGAGGCGGCAGGCAAGGCCAGGCAGGCTGCCGATCAGCCAGTTGGGAAGAGACCTCTGCGCTTGGGGCGGCCGACCCCCCTGCTGCTTGCTTCCGTGGCCACGATGGCGGCCACCGGGGTGGTCATCGGCTCCGCCGATGCGCTGCTGGGGGGGGTGTACCGGCGCGTGCAGCCACAGTTGGAGTCGACCCTCGGCCGGGCCCTGGGTCACCCCCTTCAGCTCGGCCCCTACCGCGGCCTGGGCTGGTCGGGATTGATGCTGGGTCCCAGCCGGGTGCTGCCCGGCCCCGACGACGCCTCCACCCTGGACGTGCGCCAGCTGTCGCTGAGCCTGGACCCCCTGGCCAGCCTGCGGCTGCGCCGGCCCGTGCTCCAACTCGGGCTGGTCGGTCTGGAGGCCAACCTGCGCCGCAATGCCCAGGGGCGCTACTGGGTGCTGCCGCCCGGTGATCCGAACGCCGAACCGCCGCGGCTGGATCTGCGGCTGCGGCTGGAGCAGCCCGCCCAGCTGAACGTCGCCCCCGCTGGCGTGAGCCTGCAGGTGGAGGGCAGTGCCGACCTGAAGCTGCACCTTGAGACGATCAAGCTGCGGGCGCTGGTGCGGCCCTCCGGCCCCGCCGCCGGTCAAGACGGCAGCCTGCGGTTGGTGGGGGAGGGCAACTKGGGCAAGCAGAGCGCCAAAGCCCAGCTGCTGAGCCAGGGGTTTCCGCTGCAGCTGCCTGCCCGGTTCCTGGGATTGCCCGGCTCCCTCAAGGGCGATGGCAGCGGCCGGCTCACGTTCTCCTGGCGGGATGGGGGGCCCCAGTGCGAGGGGGAGCTGCGGCTGCAACGGGTGCAGTGGCAGGCCCCGGGCTCCAACCCGCCGCTGAGCCTCAGGGAGCCCCGCCTGCGCTGCAGGGGTCAGCTGATCTCGCTGCCAGCCACCGGCTGGCGCTGGGGTGACTTCGATGGCCGCGTCGGTCTGCAGGCCCGCTGGCAGGGCCAGCAACTCGCCCTCGACACCATGGAAGTGCGCCGCCTCAATTCTTGGCTGCGGGTGCGGGGCGAGCTGGGCAAACGCCTGCAGCTCGACGGCTCCTGGCAGCTGCTGCCCAGCGAGTTGCCCCAGACCCAGGGCACGCCGCCGGGGCTGCTGGGCCAGGCGTTGCGGGGCCAGCTCCAGGTGCGCGGCAGCTGGCCCAGGCCCCAGGTGGAGGCTGCCCTGAGCCAGGCCAGCAACCCCGTGATCGGCTCCTGGAACGGGCTGCTGCGCTGGAACGGCGAGCAGCTGCGCCTGGAGCGGCTGCGCAGCGCCCACCTCACGGCCAGCGGCAGCCTGCCACTGCGTTTCAATCCCGGTCAGCCGCTGCGCCCCGGCCCCCTGGATCTGCGCCTGGCGATCAGCGATTTCCCGCTGCCGAAGCTCAGCGCCGTCGTAGGTACCGACCTCGAAGGGGTGCTCAATGCCTCCGGCAGCATCCGCGGCCCGCTCACAGGCCTGACCCCGGACTTCGCCCTCACCGTGTCCAGCCCGGGAGCCGGCCCCCTGCGGGTGTCGGAAACGTGGTCTGGCGACTGGTTCGGCAACRCCGCAGGAGGCGGGCGGCTGGCGATGCGCGCCGTGGGAACCACCGAGCCGGCCACGCTGGAGGCGAGCCTGGATCGCCGCTGGGTGCCCGAGTCGGTGCTGTTGCGGCGCAGCGGTGGGGCCCTGGCCCTGAGGGGGTCGCCGCGGCTGTACCGCTGGACCGCCGACGCCTTCCCCCTCGATGGCGTGATGCTCACCCTGGGGCCCCGCAGCCAGCGCCAACCGCTGAAGGGAGCCCTCAGCGGCGCGGGGGAACTGGAACTCCAACCCCTCGCCTTCAGCGGCCAGGCCAGCCTGGATCAGCCGGTGCTGATGGGTGTCTGGGCCGAGGAGGCCAGCATTTCCGGCCGCTACACCGAGCGCCGCTATCAGGCTCGCGTCGATGTGGTGCCCCTCAGCGGAGGCGGAGTCGCGATCGACTGGAGTGGCCGCTGGAAGGGACCCTTCCAGGCCACGGTCAAGGGGCGGGAACTGAGGGATCCGCTGGTGCGCCAGCTCCTGGAGGCCTGGCCGCTGTGGCAGGGCGAGGGCCAGCTGGCCAGGGGCACGGCGTCAGATCTCGGCACCTTCCTGATCGACACCCTGGGCGGCAGTCTGGATGGCCAGCTGGCGGCCCTTGAGCTGGCGCGCACGGCCCTGCAGGGGGCCCGCCGCGATCCGCTCAGCGGTCTCACCGTGGCCCAACGGCTGGAGAAGCTGGCGGGACGCTTCGACCTCGATGCCACGCTCACCGGCCCCAGGCTGGTGGACACCCGCGCCGATCTCTCCATCAGGGCCCACCTCTGGCTGCCGGGTCAGGACCAGGACCTGGCCCTCACCAGCGAGCCCGTGCAGGTGACGTTGCAGGGCCCCTTCCGCATGGGCCAGGGCCAGCTCTCGCTCTCCGGCCTGCCCCTGGCCCTGGTGGCCCTGCTCACGCCCGTGCCCGAGACTCTGCGGGGCCGGATCGCGGCTCAAGGGCGTTACAGCCTGGGCGGCGCTGATCCGCAACTCAGCCTGGACTTCGCCCTGGAGGATGGGGCTCTCGGAGAGGCGCCCCTGCTGCTCGAGCGCGGCGCGGTGGCCGTGGCCGGGGACGTGCTCAACGTGGATCTGGCTCTGCGCGCCGAGGGGGCGGAGAGCAACGTCGAGCTGGCGGGCCAGGTGCCGCTCAATCCAGCCAGGGAGGGGCTGGAGCTGCGCCTGGCCAGCCGCGACGACGGCCTGCGCTTCCTCACCGAGCTGGCCCGCCCGGAGCTGGAGTGGAACGCGGGAGGCGGCGACCTGCAGCTGCTGGTGCGCGGCAGCCTCGACGATCCGATCGCCAACGGCTTTCTGCGCTTCCGCGATGCCGCGCTCACCCTGGTGGGCCAGAAGGTGGAGAACCTCCAGGCCACCGTGCTCTTCGACTTCGAACAGCTGTTCCTGCAGGAGTTCACCGCCCAGGTGGGCCCGCAGGGGAGCATCAGCGGCAGTGGCAGCCTTGGCCTGCTGGAGCCAGCCGTCATGGAGGACGGTGAGCCCTCCCAGCTCAGTCTGGAGCTCACGGACGTGCCCTTCGCCCTGCCGCGGGTGAAGGCCGTGGCGGCCGGTTCCCTGCTGGTGTCAGGCAGCCTGGCGGCCCTGGACATCGGCGGCGACCTGAGCATGTCCAAGGGCACGATCAATGTGCAGCCGGAGGGTGCGGCGCCGGCAGCTGGTGACAGCACCACGACGGTGTCGCGTGAGGCGCTCCAGAACTGGGACTTCAGCAGAGCTCTGGACCTGCTGGGGCCTGGCGTGGAAAGCCGGGCGAGCGCCAACCTGCGCGACCTGCTGCCCGCCGCGAGCGTGATCGGTTTCGACGATCTGCGCCTCAGCCTCGGCCCGGACCTCACCGTGGTGGTGCCCAACCTGGCCAGCTTTGCCTCCGAGGGGATGCTGCGCATCAACGGCCGGCTGGATCCCAGCCTGGAGGCGCGGGGGGTGGTGCGGCTCAAGCGTGGCCGCCTCACTCTGTTCACCACCACCTTCAGCCTCGACCCCGAGGCCCCCAACGTGGCGGTGTTCACGCCCTCGGCAGGGCTGATCCCCTTCGTGGATGTGGCCCTGCGCACCCGGGTGTCCGACACCCTCCAGGTGGGTGGCCTGGGAAGCGGCTCCCTGGGGCCTTCGCTGGCGGAGCTCGAAACCCAGGGGGGCGCCGGCACCCTCGATCAGCTCAACCTGGTGCGGGTGTTTCTGTCCGTGAGCGGGCCGGCCGATCGGCTTGCCGACACGCTCGAGCTGCGCAGCAGCCCGCCGCTGCCCCAGGACCGGCTGCTGGCCCTGATCGGCGGCAACTCCCTGGCGGGCCTCACCGAAGGCGGGGCCGGCGCCGCCCTGGCCACGGTGTTGGGCCAGACCCTGCTCGCCCCCCTGCTCGGTAACCTCAGCGAAGCCTTCGATCAGCGGCTCAGCTTCGCCCTCTACCCCGCCTACGT
>NZ_JADEWP010000088.1:0-9811 GCF_015207535.1 Cyanobium sp. LEGE 06143
GCCAACCCCTGGGGCCCCTGGTTGCGGGTGTCGAGGCTGGCGAGCTGATCAGCTCCTGGCGATCAGTCGCAGCTGGTCGCGCAGCGGATCCACCTGCTGCACTCTCACCAGCAGGGAATCGCCCGGCTGGGCCCCCGCTGGGCACTCCGCAGCCAGATCCATGGCCAATGTCTCCAGGTGCAGCAGACCAAGCCCGTCCTGGGGCCGAAGCCAGCGCAGGAAGGCCGCCTCCCACTGCTCGCTGCGATGGGCTTCGAACCACACCTGCTGCCAGTGGCGCTGATCGTCACGGCTGATCTGGATGCCCTGGCGGATCGGCGCCTCGATCGCCTGGAGCACCTCCTGCAGGGCCTCGGCATCGAGGGTGGGCTCCCCCTGCTGCTGGGCCCAGAGCTGGCGCTGCACCAGCAGGTCGCCGTAGCGGCGGATCGGCGAGGTGGCCTGGACATAGGCCTCGAGGCCGAGGCTGAAGTGCGGGCTCGGCTGGCTGCCCGTGTGCCCGCGGCTGAGGCAGCGCTTGAGGGCCGCATGGCGCACCGGCCCGGCGGGGAGGGCCTTGAGCTCGGCGTCCGGCGGCAGTTCGGCCGGCAGCTGGCTGCGGTAGGGCAGGGCCAGCCCGTACTCCTGCCCGTAGCCGGCCACCACGGCACCGGCCAGGATCATGGCCTCGGCCACCAGCTGCCGGGACGCCCCGGGCTCGGTGATCTCCAGCTGGGGTTCGCCGTCAGACACCCGGATGCGGCCTTCCGGCTGGTCCATCAGCAGCGCCCCCTGGGCCAGCCGCCACTGGCGTCGCCGCTGCAGCAGCAGATCCAGATCGCTGAGGTCCGGGTCCTGCGGTGGCGCCAGCTCGATCAGCTCATCGGCGTCGGCATAGCTGAGCCGGTAGGCGGGCCGCACCCAGCTGCGCAGCAGGCGGCGGCTGGCCACGGCTCCCGCCTCGGTGAGTTCCACCCCCATGCTCCAGGCGGCATTGCGGCAGCCGGCCCGCAGGCTGAGGGGTCCGGTGGCCAGGGCCGTGGGGAACATCGGCAGGGTGCCGTTGGCCAGATAGAGGCTGCTGCCGCGCCGACGGGCTTCCAGGTCCAGTGGTGACCCCGCGGCCACCAGGCGACCTGGGTCGGCCACGTGGATCCACAGGCGCAGGCCGCCCTGCGGCAGGCGTTCGAGGGCGAGACCGTCGTCGATGTCCCGGGTGTCGGGGTCATCGATGGTCACGCAGTACTGGTGGCTGAGGTCCAGGCGCTGGTCGTCGCCGGGCTGGGGCTCGGCGGCCAGGAGGATCAACCGCTCGGCTTCCGCCTCCAGCGCGGCGCTGAAGCCCTGCTGCCAGCTGCTGGCCTGCAGGGAGGGCAGGCGGTGGAGGTCCCAGTGGCCCAGGTCCACCAGCAGATGGCGAATGCCGCCGCCATCGGTCGTGCAGCGGGCCGCGTGCAGGGCGCGGGCCAGCTCCACCGGCAGGGGGGTGTCCTGGTCGCCGCTGGCCCAGGCCAGCAGCAGGTCGAGTTCAGCCTGGTGCTCCGGCGCCAGCTCCTGGCGCTGGATCGGAGTCCGCCGCCGCAGGGCGTCATGCCACTGGGCCTGGCGCTGCTGCTGCCGGGCCAGGCGATGGCGGTCCTGCCGCAGGCGGCGCAGATCGTCGAGGGGTCGGGCGCTGATGCCCTGCTGGCGGCTGCGGAACCAGAGCTGGGGACCCTGGAGCCACTGCCAGCAGGCGGCCATCACCTGGGGTTCGCGGCTGGAGGCCACCAGCTCGGCCCAGTCGTGAAAGGGCCAGAGGCCCTGGTCTTCGCTGAGCAGCAGCCAGGCGGCGGCGAAATCGCGGCGTCGCGGCAGGCTCTGCGCCACCTCGGCCTCGCTGAAATCCCAGGGGGCAACCCCCAGCCGTGGCGGCGCTGAGGCAGCACCGGCAAGGGGAAGGATCAGCTCCACCTGGCGGCGGGGGAGCTGCTGCTGGCGGTGGTGGAAGCCCACGCTGAGCTCCAGCCTGGATCCCTGGATCTGGAGCACCACAGCGAGGTGGGCACCCCGCTCGTCGCTCACGCCGACCAGATCGCCGGGATGGAGTGCAGCCTGGGCCAGGGGATGCTCAGCCTTCGGGGTTCACGAACGGCAGCAGCGCCACGATGCGGGCCCGCTTGACGGCGTTGGTGAGGTCACGCTGCTGCTTGGCGGTGAGGCCGGTGAGGCGGCGGGGAAGAATCTTGCCGCGCTCGGTGATGAACTTCTTGAGCAGATCGACGTCCTTGTAGTCGATCGGATCACCGGGCTTGATCGGCGATAGACGCTTCTTGAAAAATGAACTGGCCATGGGAGAGAACGAAGGGAGAGGGGGAAGAAGACAGGCAAGGCCGTTGCGTCACCAGGCCACGACCAGCGCGCGGCTCAGGTGGTCGGGTTCACTTGATTTCCTTGTGAACCGTCGACTTGTTGCAATGGGGGCAGAACTTCTTCAGCTCCATGCGTTCGGTGGTGTTGCGGCGGTTTTTCTCCGTGGTGTAACGGGAGACACCAGGAGACCGCTTGGCGGGGTTGGACCGGCATTCGGTGCACTCGAGAGTGATCACGATCCGGACGCCCTTGTTCTTAGCCATGAAGGACGTTGCGCCGCGTGTGCGAKGCGAAGGGGGACAAGAATTGACTTTACCTTCCCGCCCCACTCCCCCCGGCTTCCGCCAGTCAGCGGGGGCCAGCCGCCCGTGGCTCCCTAGGATCCGCCCCTGGCTGACGCAGAACGGGAACCATGCGGGTATCGCTCCAGTGGCTGAGGGAGCTGGTCCGCATCCCGGAGTCCGGCCGATTCGGCTGGCCGACGCCTGAGGCCTTGGCGGAGCGGCTCTCCGTGGCCGGCTTCGAGGTGGAGTCGATCGAGAACCTCGCCGAACGCGCCGCCGGCGTGGTGGTGGGCCTGGTGCAGGCGCGCGATCCCCATCCCGACGCCGACAAGCTGAGTGTCTGCCGGGTGGACGTGGGCGGCGGCGAGGCGCTGCAGATCGTCTGCGGGGCCGCCAACGTGCGCGCCGGCATCCACGTACCGGTGGCCCTGGTGGGCACCACGCTGCCGGCGGTGAACCTCACGATCAAGCCGGCTGAGCTGCGCGGTGTGGCCAGCAGCGGCATGATCTGCTCCCTCAGTGAGCTGGGGCTCGAAGGCAGTTCGGGCGGCATTGCCGTGCTTGAGGAGCTGGTGGCTGAGCTGCCGGCGCTGGGCAGCCCGGTCGGTCCGTGCCTGGGGCTCGACGACGTGGTGCTGGAGCTGGCGATCACCGCCAACCGCCCAGACGGGTTGGCGATGCAGGGCATGGCGCGGGAGGTGGCGGCGCTGCTGGGGCTCCAGACCTGCCTGGATGTGCCCCCCCAGGCCTGCGCGCCCGCGCCCCTGCCGGTGAGCCCTGCCAGCCGGCAGGTGATGGAGCGCGGCGGACTGTTCAGCCTCACAGCCCTCACAGGCCTGCAGGTGGCGGAGTCGCCAGCGTGGCTGCAGCGCCGCCTGCACAAGGCCGGCATCCGGCCGATCAACAACGTGGTGGACATCACCAATCTTGTGATGCTGGAAACGGGCCAGCCCCTGCATGCCTTTGACCGCGACCGCGTGGCTGCCCTCAGCGGCGGTCAGCCCGATCCGGCCCTGCTGGGTCTGCGCCAGGCCACGGATCAGGAGCCGTTCACAGCCCTGGATGGGGAGAGCCGCCAGCTCAGTGACGAGGCCCTGGTGGTGACCTACGCCGACCAGCCGATCGCCCTGGCCGGCCTGATGGGCGGCGCCGCCGAAGCCGTGGCGCCCGACACAACCGCCATCTGGCTGGAAGCCGCGGTGTTTGCCGCCCAGGACGTGCGCCGCTCGGCCCGCAGTGTGGGCCTGCGTACGGAGGCCAGCAGCCGCTTTGAGAAGGGCCTGCCCCTGGAGGCCACCCTGGCCGCCAGCGACCGGGCCTGTCAGCTGTTCCAGCAGCTCTGCGGCGCCCGGGTCGAGCAGCGCTGGCTGCAGCAGCGGCCCCTGAGCCCGGCAGCTCCCCTGCACCTGCGCCGCGATGCCCTCCACAACCTGCTGGGCCCGGTGCTGATCGAAGGGCAGCCCCAGGATCTGGAGGACAGCCGCATCGAGGCAACCCTGGCCGCCCTGGGCTGCAGCCTGGAGCCCGACGACGAGGGCTGGACCGTGCAGGTGCCCCCCTCCCGGGCGATCGATCTACAGCGGGAGGTGGACCTGATCGAGGAGGTGGCGCGGCTGGTGGGCTACGACCAGTTCGCCAGCCACCTGCCCGACCCGATGGAGCCGGGCGGGCTGGAGCCGGCCCAGCAGGCGGAGCGGCGGCTGCGCCGGGCCCTCTGTGGCGCCGGCCTGCAGGAGCTGTGCAGCTTCTCCCTGGTGGCCGAGGCACCGGGCCGGTTGCCGCTGGCCAATCCCCTGCTGGCCGACTACGGCCATCTGCGCGACGGCCTGCACGGAGAACTGCTGGCGGCCGCGCTGCGCAACCTGCAGAGCGGCCAGCAGGGCTTCTGGGGCTTCGAGATCGGCGCCGTGTTCAAGGCAGACGGCGATCAGCGCCAGCTGCTGGCCGGGGTGATCTGCGGGGAGCGCCGCTCAGAGCGCTGGACCAGCAGCGGCAAGCCCTGCCCCCCCGATTACTTCCGCGCCCGCGGGATCCTGCAGCAGGGGCTCGCGGCCCTGGGCCTGAACACCGAAGACCGCCCCCTCGCCGACGAGACCCTGCTGCATCCGGGCCGGGCGGCCCAGATCGTGCTGGAGGGCCGCCCGGCCGGCTGGTTCGGTGAGCTCCACCCCGCCGAGGCCGATCGGCTGGACCTGCCCCAGGGCTGCCATCTGTTCCAGTTGGAGCTGGCTCCCCTGCTCGCCGCCGCCACCCGTGCCAACCGCTGGCAGCCGGCGTTCCGCCCCTTTGCCACCGTGCCGGCGGCGGAGCGGGATCTCGCCCTCGTGGTGCCGGTAGCCACCCGGGCGGCCGCCCTGCTGCAGGTGATGCGCAAGGCGGGCAAACCGCTGCTGGAGCAAGTGGAGCTGGTGGACCGCTACC
Source organism: Cyanobium sp. LEGE 06143 (assembly GCF_015207535.1). Taxonomy (NCBI): domain Bacteria; kingdom Bacillati; phylum Cyanobacteriota; class Cyanophyceae; order Synechococcales; family Prochlorococcaceae; genus Cyanobium; species Cyanobium sp. LEGE 06143. The sequence goes on from NZ_JADEWP010000088.1 coordinate 5,037, forward strand.
AGGGCGCCCAACTGGGCGCAGACCAGTGCAGCCAGGCCTTCCGGCTGCGCTACCGGGAAGCCGGCCGCACCCTCACCGACGCCGAAGTGGAAAAGGCCCATTCCAAGATCCGTCAGGCCCTGGAAACCCAGCTCGGGGCACAGCTGCGCAGCTGAGTCGCCAGCCGGCGCCCTCAGCCGTGGGCGGGTGGTTGGGCATCGGATCGGCGCAGCACGGCCAGGGTTTCCACGTGGCTCGTCTGGGGAAAGAAATCCAGCGGCTGCAGCTGATCCAGTGCGAACAGCTCGCCTTCCAACAGCAGTGCCAGGTCGCGGGCCAGGGTGGCCGGATCGCAGCTGAGGTAGAGGAGGGTGGCGGGAGGCCCGTGGCGCAGCGCCTCCAGCACCGCCGGCTCCAGCCCCTTGCGGGGAGGATCGAGAAACACCGCCTGGCAGCGCTCCAGCCAGGCCGGCAGCAGCTCGGCCACCGCTCCAGCCTCAAAGCTCGCCACAGCCTCGAGGCCATTGGCCGCCGCGTTGTGTTCGGCCAGCCGCACCGCCTCGGGATTGCGCTCGAGGCCGTGGACACGCCAGCCGCAGCGCGCCAGCGGCAGGCCGAAGGTGCCGATGCCGCAGTAGGCGTCGATCAGCAGGCCTGGCGGCTGGCTGGCCAGGGCGTTCTGCAGCAGGGGTACCACCCGTTCGGCCTGGGGGGTGTTCACCTGAAAGAAGGTGTCGGAAGCGATGCGCAGCTCCAGGCCGGCAAAGCGCTCCACCAGCCAGCTGCGGCCCGCCACCAGCTCCGTGCAGGGGCCCAGCAGGGTGTTGGTGGCCAGGGGCTGCAGGTTGAGCGTCACCCCCACCAGCTCGGGCCAGCGCTTCAGCCAGCGGTCCGCCCAGCGGGGCAGTTGATCCAGTTCCGCGTGGCTGCTCACCAGGGTGAGCAGCAGCTCACCGGTGTGCTGCCCCAGCCGCAGGGCCAGATGACGCAGGCCGCCACCGGCCTGCAGTTCCCGGTCCACCGGCCAACCGGCGTCGTCGAGATCGGCCTTGAGGGGTGCGATCAGGGCATCGAGCCGCGGATCGAGCACCGGACAGTGGTTCATGTTCACAATCCGGTGGGTGCCGCGGCGGTAGTAGCCCGCTCGCACCAGGCCATCCTCTCGCCGCTCCAGCGGAATGATCGCCCTGTTGCGGTAGCCCAGGGTGGCTGGTGCGGCCAGGGCTGGAGCCACGCTGCTCTGCAGCCCCCCCAGACGTTCCAGGGCCTGCTGCACCCGGCTGCCTTTCCAGGCCAGCTCCGCCCCATCCTCCAGATGCTGCAGGCTGCAGCCGCCACAGCGCTGGGCCAGGATGCAGGGGGGCTGACGGCGCTCGGGGGCCGGTTCGATCACGCCCACCAGCTCGGCAATCCAGTGACGCCTGGCCCTGTGCACCAGCTGGGCCGCCACCATCTCGCCGGGCAGGGCGCCTGGCACGAAACAGGCCATGCCATCCACCCGGCCCACGCCCTGGCCGTCATGGGTGAGACCATCCACCCGGAGATCCACCCGTTGCCCCACCGTTGTGCTCACCACTGAGCCTCGACCCTAGGTCGTGCAAAGGGGCGTTACACCTTGAGTGCTCACCCGTACTGGACGCGCCGGAGTGGATACAGTGACGCCTGCATGTGGTCGCTGCAATGAGCGTCGTTCGGGATCTGATCCTTCAGGCAGACGACCAGCTTCGCTATCCAAGCGGCGGCGAGCTGCGATCGATGGTGGACTACCTCAGCGGCGGCGCCCGGCGCCTGGCGGTGGTGCGTTCCCTCACCGACAACGAGAAGAAGATCGTTGACGAAGCCGCCAAACAGCTGTTCAGCCGCAAACCCGACTACGTGGCTCCCGGCGGCAATGCCTACGGCCAGAAGCAGCGGGCTCAGTGCCTGCGCGATTACAGCTGGTACCTGCGCTTGGTCACCTACGGGGTGCTGGCTGGCAGCACCGAACTGATCCAGCAGATCGGCCTGGTGGGAGCCCGCGAGATGTACAACAGCCTGGGCGTGCCGATGCCCGGCATGGTCGAGGCGATGCGCACCATGAAGGATGCCGCCCTTTCCCTGCTGTCCACCGACCAGGCCGCCCTCGCCGGCCCCTACTTCGACTACCTGATCCAGGGGATGCAGACCCCCACCTGAAGCCTTCCGGCTCCGGCACTCAGCGAGTCAACACCTCCCAAGCCCCACGATCTGCCGCACCCTGCAGCTTGTGGGGCTTTCTCGTGGCGAACGCTGCCGCTGCATTGGGCGCCGCGTAGCGAGCCACTTCACGCGTCCATATCGTCCCACCCAGGTCTCTGGCCGAGACCTAGAGCAAGTTCCATATGAGACGACTGAGCCACTCCCAAGGCCTTCAACCAGATCCGTCGCACAGGGCGACATCGGTAGCCAGCCACAAGCCACGAATGTGTCCCCCGCCAGCAGAGCAGCTCAAGATCCTGAAAGCAGGCCTTGGCGCCGAGCCTGGAACCACTGGCCACCGAGGCTGCTCAAGCCATTGGACCAAGCCAGAGAAACCCTGGGCGCGCTCATGAAGACAGTCTCAGTGGTCCCGCCTGAGTCCCTATCACAGTCTCGCCAAGAGCCCTAGCTGAGACTCTCTAGAGAGTTTAGCCGGTTGGCGGCTTCCTTCCCTGCCAGCGACCCTGCGTACCTGCGTACCTGCATAGGACACAGGTACGCAGGGTCAGAGATCTCAGTATTTGCAGTGTCTTTCAACAGCAGGGCCAGTCTTTGGACACGATGCGAGAGGGTGTCTGGACAAGGCAATCCTCGCTCCTGAGCCCATGCATCAGTGTTGTGCCGTCTCCATGCGCAGCTCACCAGGGCTTGCGGGAGTGGACGGGAAGCCGTTCAAAGCGAAACGACGAGTGTCTGCCGCGCGCGAGCAGCCGAGTCAAGGCTGGTTCCTCCAAGGTCCAATAGCCCGGAAAGCGCAGGTGAACACACTGAAAAAACACGATCCCACTTGTCGCTCTCAGGTCCCAGTCGGGACGCGCACAAGGTCCCACATGGGACTGGCAAGAACAGCGCAAGACCAGAGGGGCGACTCCCCGCTCCAGTCGGCTGGTGTCTCCAGCCAATCAGGCTGAACCGCGTCTTTCGCCCCCCTCCCCCAGTGTGCGAAGTCGGCCGCCCGGAAGGCTGGACGGGCGCCCCCGTTTCAGCGCCAGCGAATTCGATGGCTTGTGACGCGACGATCAGGGGTCAAGTGAGAGGAGCAAGCGTCTCAATCGGGTCTCGGCCTAGGACCAATAGCAGGACTCAGGCGAGTCTTATGAGATGCCCATGTCGATGCCATTCCCGCCTCTGACGGACATCGGGATCAGCGCGTGCGGTACAGCTCCTTGAGCAGCTGGTAGGCCTCGTTCAGGCGACGCATCAGATCATCCGACCCTCCCGCGTCTGGATGGTGGGCCAGGGCCATCTCGCGGTAGGCCTCGCGGATCTGGGGCAAGGTGAGTCGTTCGCCCGGATCCGTGGGCAGCTCCAGCAACTTCAGGGCCCCCAGCAACGTCATGGTGTGCTCCAGGCTCTGGAACGAAGTGCCGCTGCGGCGCTGGCGGAAACGGTGCACGAAGCGTCGGATCAGCGTGGGGATGCGGAGCTCGAGGGTGGCACTGCTGAAGGGGTCTTCCAGCACGCCGGCCATCACCATCACCTTGGCGAAGCTGGCCGGACCCTCAGGCCAGGACGGAGCCACCAGACGCATCACCTCCCGGCCCAGCGACCAGGTGAACAGCCGCCCCTCGCTCTGGTCACTCTGGGGCCAGATGTCCTGGGCGATCCAGAGCATCGCGGCCTCGAGCACCGGCGCCGAGGCGGGCTGGGCATAGAGCTCCTGCCAGTGCTGATCCGCCCTGGCCAACGCCAGGGTGAGGCGTTCAACCGGCACCTGGGGCATCGGCTCCAGGCGGGTGGGGGGTTGCTTGGCCTCGGGTTCGAGGCTGCGCCGCAGTTGGTCACTGCGGCGTTGCACGAAGCCCGGCAGGTCGATGCCGCGCCTGGACCGGCGGGAGCCTGAACCACCGCTGGACTCCGGGTCCACCCGCTCGTCAGCGGCGGGCTGATCCCGGCGTGACAGCTCCGAGAGGGGATCCACCAGCAGCTCTCCCGGTCGGCTGCCGGCCAGGAGTACGAGGGCGCCGCATTCATCGAAATCGCCGTTCTGCTCAGGCGACGCTGCGGAGGATCCTGCCGCCGCTGACAGCGGCGGGGCCAGGCTGGGCGGGTCACCGTCCTCACAGAGGGGCTCCACTGGTGCCGCCGACACGAGTGCCACGCCAGGCTGGGGCGGCTCCAGAGCAGGTGGATCGACGACTGACTGGCCGCCTGAGCCTGCCGAGGGTGCTGCGGCGTCGGCCTCCAGCTCCAACTGCTGTGGTGCCAGGTATGCAGAGCCATAGAGATCCACCTCCTCGCCATCAGGGCCGAGCAGGTGGTGCAGAAGCCGCTCCAGCACAGCGCCGCGACTGCGGCAGCCGAGTTCTGCTTTGAGCACGTCGATGCAGCTCACCAGCTCGGCTGAGAGGCGCAGGCTGACCTGCTTGAAGTCCCTGGGGTCGTCGTCAGCCATGCCGCCCCGAGCCCGGGAGCCAGCTCACCGCTGCATCAGCTCACGCATGATCCGTCGCTGGGCATCGAGGGCCTCCTGGTAGCGATCGAGCAGATCGGGATTGACCGTGGTGGCGGCCTGTCCCCTTGGCAACGCAGCTGGGCGGGTGACTGCAGGGCCGGGGCGCGCGGCCTGGGGAGCGGGC
>NZ_JADEWP010000021.1:0-19572 GCF_015207535.1 Cyanobium sp. LEGE 06143
ACCCAAGACCCCGCCGCAGCCCCGGCGCCCTACGCCATCGTGGAGGCCTMCGGCCAGCAGTTCTGGCTTCAGGCCMACCGCTACTACGACCTCGACCGCCTGCCCGCAGCGGTGGATGAGACCGTCACTCTCGAGAGCGTGCTGCTCGTGAACGACGGCCAGGCCGCCACCCTGGGCCAGCCCTACGTGAGCGGAGCCAGCGTGACGCTCAAGGTGATGGCTCACCGCCGCGGTCCCAAGCTGATCGTCTACAAGATGCGTCCGAAGAAGAAGACCCGTCGCAAGAACGGCCACCGCCAGGAGCTCACCCGTGTGATGGTGGAAGCCATCACCGTGGCTGGCAAGGCCCTGGGCTGAGGTCCTCTGGCCAGAACAAGCTGACCAGATCCCCACGATCGTTTCCATCCACCCTCTCCGCGTTCATCGCCCCCCTGATCCATGGCCCACAAGAAAGGCACAGGCTCCACCCGCAACGGCCGCGACTCCAACTCCAAGCGCCTGGGCGTCAAGACCTCCGGCGGCACGAGCGTGAGCGCCGGCTCCATCCTGATCCGCCAGCGCGGCACCTCCGTACTGCCCGGCCTCAATGTGGGCCGCGGCTCTGACGACACCCTGTTTGCCCTCAGCGATGGCGTCGTGGGCTTTGACACCATCAAGCGCGGCCTGCGCACCCGCAAGCGCATCAACGTGGCCCTGGCCGTCTGACGCGAACCCCAAGCCCTCTGGGCCTGTCGGCTGTGCTCTCAGCGCAGTCGGTAGGCCCTGGTGGTGATCAGGTAGGGGTGGAACACCTCCAGAAAGCGCTCCTGGAGGGTGTGGAAGAAGCGGTCCACCAGGGCCGGGTCATCCACGTGAAATGGGTATTCGCCGTTGAAGCCCTTGAAGAAATACCAGTTGAGCAGAGCGGTTCCAGAGGGCGCCAGGCGCTGGGCGAACTGTTTGAGCTGACCTGCGGGATCGGGCAGATGCTCCAGCACGTCCAGGCACACCAGGGTGTCGAACCGCCCTGGCAGCCTGGCGTCGTCCAGGTCGCGGTGACAGGAGAGGCGCGCTCCCAGCCCCAGGCTGTCGGCCCGCGCCTGCACGCAGGCCCGGTTGTGGGGGTTGAGATCGACGAACCACACCCGCTCCACCTGCGGCAAGGCGGCGGCGGCCAGGGCATGGCTGCCGATGCCGCCGCCGAAGTCGAGCACCTGGCCCTGGGCAAAGCGCTGCTGCAGCCTGAGGGTATCGGCGATGTACTCAGCGCTGCCCAGGTGCCAGGCGGCCAGCTCCAGCAGGTGGGCCGTGCCCACGGTGTCTTCATAGAAGCGGCCGGCCTGGGCGAAGTCGAAGGCGCCGGGGTGGAGGGCGGCCAGCTGCTCGGTGCTGCTGGGCAGCCGCTGCTCCAGCTCACTGGGCTCGAGGCGCAGGTAGTCGGCCAGGTGCTGCTTGAGCGAAAAGCCATCCGCCAGGAAGTGCTCCACTCCCAGCCCCGTGCCCACTGCCGTCGTCACTGCTGCGCTGGTATCGGTGGCGCCAACTTAGATGGCGGGGGCTCAGCCGATCTCCGCCCCCTGGCCGGGCACCTCGAGCCAGCGCCGCAGCCAGGCCGTGAGGGCATAGAAGGGCAGGGTGTCGACCAGGGCGGCCAGAGCCTTGAACAGATAGCCGCTGGCGATGTAGCTGCCGAGTTGGGGCAGCACCGCCTCGTCGGCACGGATCGGCAGCACATGGCTGGCGTAGTGGCTCACCAGCACCACCGCCGTGGTGTCCACCAGCTGGCTGCCCAGGGTGGAGCCGTTGTTGCGCAGCCACAGGGCACCGCCGCCGCTGAAGCGCTTCCAGAAATGGAACAGCCGCACATCGGCGAACTGGGCGGCCAGGTAGGCCAGCATCGAGGCCCCCACGGCCCCGAAGGCGAGGTGCTGCACCTCAAAGAAGGTGGCCTCCGGTGCCCCCGCCAGGCCAGGCAGCACGCCCCCCAGCCAGAGGATCAGCACCACCCAGCCGTTGAGGGCCAGCCCCACCCACACCAGCTGGGTCGCCTTCTGCTCGCCCCAGAGCTCACTGATCAGGTCGGTGCAGAGGAAGGTCACCGGGTAGGGCAGGGCGCCCACCGCCACCACGATCGGCCAGGAGCCGATCGCCCCCAGCTGCAGAAAGCGGGTGAGGCCCAGGATGTTCAGCATCGCCATGCTGCCCAGGAAGAGGCCGGCCAGCACCAGGAACGCCAGGTCGCGGCGCTGCTGCAGGGTCATCGGGGAGGGTGGCGTGGGACTGTTCCAGGCTGATGGGTGCCGGCATGGCTGACCAGCCCTGTGGATTTCTGGTGTTGGACAAGCCCGCCAGGCTCACCTCCCACGGCTGCGTGGCCCGGGTGCGGCGGGCCTACGGCCTGCGGCGGGTGGGCCACGGCGGCACCCTCGATCCCGCCGTGACCGGCGTGCTGCCCCTGGCGCTCGGACCGGCCACCCGGCTGCTGCCCTACCTGGTGGGTGACAAGCGCTACGAGGGCACGATCCAGCTGGGGCTGTGCACCGACACGGACGATCTCAGCGGCACCGTGCTGGAGCGCCACCCCCTGCCGCCACTGCCGCACAACGCCCTGGAGCGGGCCCTGGCGCCCTTCCGCGGATCGATCCTGCAGGTGCCGCCCCAGGTCTCCGCCGTGCACGTGCAGGGCGAGCGGGCCTACGCCCGCGCCCGCCGGGGCGAGGCCCTCAGCCTGCCCCCCCGGGCCGTGACCATCACCCAGCTGGAGCTGCGCCACTGGGAGCCGGCCACGGGGCGCCTGCAGCTGGAGGTGCAGTGCTCGGCGGGCACCTACATCCGCTCCCTGGCGCGGGACCTCGGCACAGCCCTGGGCTGCGGCGGCGCCCTGGCGCAGCTGCGGCGCACCGGGGCCCTGGGCTTCGACCTGGCCCAGGCCGTGCCGCTCGAGGCCCTGGAGCAGCCGCCGCTGCCACCGCTGTTGAACCCGCTCGCGGCCCTCAGCCATCTGCCGCGCCGGCAGCTGGAGCCGGGCGAACTGGAGGGCTGGCGCTGCGGCCGGAGCCTGGAGGGCCAGGCGGACTGGCCACCCGGGCAGCCGGTGGCAGTGCTCGGTCCAGATGGCAACCTGGTGGGGATGGCACTGGCCTGCGCCGCTGATCGGCTGCAACCGAAGCTGGTCTTCGATGCGCTCGGCTGAGCCGGCTCGCTCCTCCCCTTCGACCACCTCCCAGCTCCGATGGCCGGCCACAGCAAATGGGCCCAGATCAAGCGCACCAAGGCGGTGGTGGATGCCAAGCGGGGAGCTGTGTTCACCCGTCTGGGCCGGGAGATCAGCGTGGCCGCCCGCGGCGGCGCCGACCCCAGTGGCAACTTCCAGCTGCGCACCGCGATCGAGAAGGCCAAGGCCGCCGGCGTTCCCAACGCCAACATCGAGCGGGCAATCCTGAAGGGATCAGGGCAGCTCAGCGGTGGCGGGGAGCAGTTCGCTGACGTGCGCTACGAGGGCTACGGGCCAGGCGGCGTGGCGGTGCTGATCGAGGCTTTCACCGACAACCGCAACCGCACCGCCGCCGACGTGCGCCTGGCCTTCAACAAGCACGGCGGCAACCTGGGGGAAAGCGGCTGCGTCAGCTATCTGTTCGAGCAGCGCGGCGTGGTGAGCCTCGGTTCACCCCTCGCCCCGGAACGGCTGGAGCTGTCCCTGCTGGAGGGGCTGGAGGCGATCGAGGCCGCGGGTGGTCCCCCAACCCTGGACTACGAGCTCCAGGCAGGGGGAGTGGAGCTGCAGTGCCACTTCAGTGCCCTGGAAGCCCTGCAGGAGGCTCTGCAGGGAGCAGGTTTCACGGTGGAAGGCTGGGAGCACCGCTGGATTCCCCAGACCCCCTGCCCGCTGCACGAGGCCGAGCAGCTGCGGGGATGCCTGGGCCTGCTCGATGCCCTGGAGGATCTCGATGACGTGCGCGGCGTGACCTCCAACCTGGAGGCCGAGGACGCCCTGCTGGAGGCCCTGATGGCGGAGTGAATCCCTGTCTGGCGCCCGCTCAGGCCAGGCTGAGGGCGGCCTGGTCGGCCAGCAGCGTGACGGCGGGGTGCCTGCGCAGCCAGCTCACCGGCAGCAGGGCGCTGGGGGGATCCTGCAGCAGCCGCCGCAGCACGGCCGCCTTGGCACCGCCCGTGACCACCAGCACAATCGCGCGGGCAGCGAGGATCTCCGCCAGTCCAAGGCTGATTGCCCTGGCCGGCACGCCCGCCAGGTCGCCGCCGAAAGCCCCGCTGTTCTGCTCACGCGTCGTGGCGCTGAGGGCCACACAGCGGCAGGGGGCATCGGCAGCGCAGGGAGGTTCGTTGAAGCCCACGTGGCCATTGAGGCCAAGCCCAAGCACCTGCAGGCCGATCCCCCCCGCAGCGGCCACAGACGCCCGATAGCTCGCGGCCGCAGCAGCGGGGTCGGCCGCGAGGCCATCGGGCAGCCGCACCTGGCTGGACTTCAGGCCCAGGGGGCCGGCCAGCCGCTCCTGCATGAAAGCCGCAAAGGAGCGGCCATCACCGGGGGCCAGGCCCACGTACTCATCCAGATTGAAGCTGAGCCAGGAACGGCGCACGGAGCGGCGCTCCGCTTCGGGTGCCCGGTGCCACCGCTTGACCAGAGCGGCGTAAACCGGCTCCATGGTTCGTCCTGTGGCCAGCCCCAGGGGTTGCTGGGGAGTCGCCAGGCGCTGCTGCCAGAGGCGCTCTGCCAGATGGTCCGCCACGGCTGCGGCGTTCTCAAACCGGATCAGCTCCAGCTCCTCAGAGCGGCTCAAGCTAGGGGTAGCGGCGCAACTGAGTGCCCCTGAAGTAGTGGCTCAGGATGGTCTCATGGCTGCGGCCCTGTTCCGCCATGGCCAGGGCGCCCCACTGGCTCATGCCCACCCCGTGGCCGAAGCCTCGACCGATCGCCAGCAGGGAAGGGGCCTCGGTGGCCGAATCCACGGCGGGGAACGGCTGAGCCAAGGGGGTCGTGGAGACCCTGGAGACCGCCACCACAGGCGGCGGCGGCGTGGGCAGGCCCCGGGTGAGGGGACGGCTGGGCTCCACCACCTCAAAACGCACCTTGGTGCTGCGCAGGCCCAGGCGGCTGCGCAGCTGGGGGCCGGTCACCACCAGGGTGCCGGCCGGGCCGATCACCCTGGCCTGCCGCACCCGGCCGGTGGCCGTGGTGGCCAGCACATCGATGCGCCGCACCCCCCCGGTTTCGGCGAAGGCCTGGCGCAGAGCCTGCGGGGGCAGAGGCTTCTCCCACTGGTGCACAGGGCTGTTGTGGTCGAAATCAGGCACGCTCACCAGGTAGGGAAGCTGGCGTGTCCAGAGATCGCCGCTGTTCTCAGTGCGGCCGCCACTGCTGCTGTGGAACACCGTGGTGGCCAGTTTGCCCTGGTAGAAGAGCACCTGGCTGCGGGTGCTTGCCACGGCGCTACGCGTGGAGTCGGTTTCGGCCTCCACACCCTTGTACACCTGGCTGCTCACCGTGGCGGTGACGTCGAAGGCGGAGCCTGGCTTGCGTTGGCGCAGGGCGTAGGTGCGGGCCGCGACGGCCTGGGCCCGCAGGGCGGCCTGGGGCCAACTGGCCGGCATCTCGCTACCCACCACACTCGGGAGATACGTTTCGAGGCCGATGTGATTGATGGCCTGGAGGGTCTGCCCCTCCCGGCGCAGCATCAACCGTCCGCGATAGTGCCGTTTCTGCAGCTGGAACAAGGCCTCCCGGGCGCCCACGCCGGGCTCTTTGGCCTCCAGCCAGAGGCCCGTGGCGGCCGGCAGTTCCCTGGAGCCCGCCTCGCTCTCAACCTGCAGGCGCCCCCCCTGCAGCCGTAGCACCAAGGCAGTGGCCGGAGCCAGCTCCAGCAGCGCGGGCGAGCGGGCCCCGCTGCGCAGCACCAGGGGCTGCCGCAGCGAACTCAGGCGGATTTCGTTGCCCTCAGCCAACAGCACCCGGATCTCTGGCTCCCCCTGCTGGGCCTGGAGCTCGCTGCCACTGGGCACCAGGGCGACCACCGGCAGCGCCAGGGCCAGGGGGAGGATCACAGCCGAGCGGCGAGAGATCAGGGAGTGCAGCGCCACAGGTGGGCCGGCAGAAGGCCCCCCATTGTGGCGATGCTGTTGGCAGCCCGCCAGCCCCGGCGTGGCAGCATGCGCAGGAGGCACAAGGCCCGTGCAGGTCACGTTTCTCGGCACCAGCTCCGGCGTTCCCACCCGTAGCCGCAATGTTTCCGCCGTGGCGCTGCGCCTGCCGCAGCGCAGCGAGCTGTGGCTGTTCGACTGCGGCGAGGGCACCCAGCACCAGTTTCTACGCAGCTCCCTGCGCGTGAGCCAGCTGCGCCGGGTGTTCGTGACCCACATGCATGGCGACCACATCTTTGGCCTGCCGGGCCTGCTCGCCAGCCTTGGCATGGCCGGCAGCTGCAGCGGCATCGACCTCTACGGCCCCGATCGCCTGCGCGACTACCTGGAGGGGGTGCTGCACACCAGTTCCACCCGCATCGGCTATCCCCTGCGGCATCACCAGGTGCGCCACGCGGCCGAGCAGGGCCATCTGCTGCTGGACGACGGAGATCTCACCGTGCGCTGCACCCCCCTCACCCACCGGGTGCCGGCGTTCGGCTACCGCGTGGACCAGAAACCGAGGCCGGGGCGCTTCGACGTGGCCAGGGCCCAGGCTCTGGGCATCCCGCCCGGGCCCGTCTATGCCGAGCTGAAGCAGGGGCGGACTGTGAGCCTGGAGGACGGCCGGATCATCCGCGGCAGCAGCCTCTGCGGGCCGCCCCAGCCCGGCGCCAGCATGGTGTACTGCACCGACACGGTGTTCTGTGAGGCCGCCGTGGAGCTGGCCCGCGGCGCCGATCTGCTCATCCACGAGAGCACCTTCTCCCATGGGGAGGCGGAGCTCGCCTACCAGCGCCAGCACTCCACCAGCACCATGGCCGCCCAGACGGCCCTGGCCGCCGGGGTCAAGCAGCTGGCACTGACCCATCTGAGCCCGCGCTACGTGGCCGGCAACGCGATCAGCGCCGAGGACCTCGTGGAGGAAGCACGCGCCATCTTCGCCAACACGCTGCTGGCCAAGGACTTTCTGACGCTCGACGTGGTGCCCGGCCCCGCCGAGCCACCGGCCGAGGCCGAGACTGCCCCCAGCAGCGGCGCCGCCGCCCCCAGGGCCAGCCCAAGACGCCGAGCACGGGCGGCCCCACAGCCCTAGCCCTGCAACAGTTCTCCCGACTGCGCCGCTACGGCCCCGTTGCCCGTGATACAAGGTCTCCGATGCGGTTTCCGTCGCCCCACCTCCCTCTGCCACACCGCCGGCTTCCCCCAATGGCCTCAACCTTCTCCCCATCGGCCCTTCGCAGAGTGCTGCGGGCCGCTGCCCGTGCCCTGCTGGCGCTGCCCCTGGCCCTGCTGCTCTGCCTCGGCTTCGGCGGCCAGGCCCTGGCCGCCCAGTGGACCAGCGAGCAGCTCACCGTTCCCGCCAGCCCTGACGGCACCGCGGTGACCTTCAGCGAAGCGGAGATCAAGGGCGGTCGCAAGCTGTTCAACAACAGCTGCGGCGAGTGCCACGCCGGCGGCATCACCAAGACCAACCAGAACGTGGGGCTCGATCCTGAAACCCTGGCCCTGGCCACCCCGGCCCGCGACAACGTCGAGGCCCTGGTGGACTACATGAAAGACCCCACCAGCTACGACGGTGAATACAGCATTGCCGACCTGCATCCCAGCATGCGCAGCAGCGACGTGTTCGTGAAGATGCGCGACCTCGATGACGACGACCTGCGCCTGATGGCCGGCTACATCCTGGTGGCGCCCAAGGCCCAGGGCCTGCAGTGGGGCGGCGGCAAGATCTACTTCTGAGCCCGCTGGATTCCAGCGGTCCTGTGAAGCCTCAGCCGGTGTCCCCCACACCGGCTTTTTGCTGGCTGGACGGCGGGGGAGCGGCCCTTGGAGGCTGTTGGTTGGTGGGGTCGAAGGAACTCGGCAACTTGCTGTACCACCACTCCTGCAGGCCGCCGGCGAGGCGCACCGGGAACAGGGTGATCACCGTGGCGGTGGGCCGGGAGCCAGGCTGGAGCAGCTCCACGGCATAGGAAGGGCAGCGGCGGGCGGCCAGGTCGGCCACGAAGCGCCGGCCCACCCGCCGCCAGCTGGGCTCCTTGCTGCGCCAGGCCAGCCGGCAGCACGGCCAGGGCAGGTCTTCCCGGTCGAACAGCCGGCAGCAGGCCCCCAGCACCCGATAGCTGTACTGGCCGCCTGGACTGGCGTGCACACTGCCTGGCTCCAGCAGCTCCTGATCGGGCCGAGGCAGCGGGGCGGGAGGCGGCTGGGAGGGCATGAAAAAGCCACCCATCAGGGTGGCATGGTCAGAACGGGAAGACGAGAGGCCTGAGGCCTGCCGTCAGACAGCCTGAGAACTCAATAGAGCTCTTCTTCGGAGTGGGTCTTGATGGTGCAGTCGCTGGTGGGGTAAGCCACGCAGGTGAGCACGAAACCAGCTTCGATCTGGTCGTCGTCGAGGAAGCTCTGGTCAGACTGGTCAACGGTTCCGGAGGACAGCTTGCCGGCGCAGGTGCTGCAGGCACCGGCGCGGCAGGAGTAGGGGAGGTCGATGCCCTGCTCTTCAGCGGCGTCGAGGATGTACTGATCGTCAGGAACCTCGATGGTCTTGTTGAGGCCTTCGCTCTCGTTGATGAGGGTGACCTTGTAGGAAGCCATGGAAGGGATTGGGGCTCACAGGCACCCGGGCAACCGGGCCTGTAGGACCCGCCCTTCATACATCCGCCACAGGCCGTTCCTGTCGATTTCGGGGCCCGAGGGCTGGAAGGCCAATCAAAGGGCAGACACAGATCAGCGTGCCTTATGCGACATCAGGCCCCGGCCTCAGGCCCTGCGGATCCGCAACAGCGCCCAGCCGCTCTGCCGGCGCGCCAGGCTGCTGAGCCAGCCTTCAGCCGCGAGAACCCTCTGCAGGCGCGGTGTCTGATCCTCCAGCAGGCCACTGAGCACGCCCACCCCCCCAGGAGCCAGCAGGCTGCTGAAGGCGGGGCAGAGGGCCTCGAGCACCGGCGCCAGGATGTTGCAGAGCAGCAGGTCGGCCCGCTGGCCGGCCTGCAGGGCCGCGAGCTCCGCTGCTGAGCCCTGCACCACCTGCAGCTGCTCGCCACAGCCGTTCATGGTGGCGTTCGCCCGGGTGGCGCGCACAGCCAGGGCATCGGTGTCGGCGGCGGCCACCCGGGTGGCGCCCTGCAGCAGGGCCGCCATGCCGAGGACGCCGCTGCCGCAGCCCAGGTCGGCCACGCTGAACTCCCCTGCCGGGCTGAAGCCCGCCGCCCCCTGCTGCGCCAGCAGCGCCTCGATCTCCTCGAGGCAGAGGCGGGTGGTGGGATGGCTGCCCGTGCCGAAGGCGCTGCCGGGGTCCATGCGGATCACGAGCCTGTCGGCGTGCTCCGCAGGGCGATCCAGCCAGGCGGGCAGGATCAGCAGCCGCTGCCCGACTGGATCGGGTCGCCAGTGCTGCTTCCAGCTGCTGCTCCAGTCTTCGTCGGCCTGCTGTTGCCAGGACACGGGCGGGAACACCAGCCCAAAGGGATCGSCCAGCTGGGCCAGGGCAGCCTCCAGCTGGCGCCGCTCCGGCTCAGGCCAGTCGATGGCCGGCAGCCAGGCCTGCAGAAGGCGCTGGTCTGGTCGGTCAGGCCGATGCCGGATCGCCACCCGGGAAAGGCCCAGGTCCTGCAGTTTCCACAGCAGCGACTCCTCCAGTTCGGGCGGCACAGGGAGTTCCAGCCGCCACCAGCACAGGGTCATGGTTGATCACGGCGGGGGAACAGGCCTGTTCAGAGGGTTACCGGATGGGCCTCCTGGATGCCGGTGATCTCATGCACCAGGGCCAGCAGGCTGGCCGGAATCGGATCGTCGAGGCTGAGCACCATCACCGCATCCCCCCGCACGATGCGGCGGCCCACCTGCATCGAGGCGATGTTGACGTTGTTCTCGCCCAGCACCGAACCGATCTGGCCAATGATGCCTGGCATGTCCCGGTGACGGGTGAACAGCATGTGGCGGCTCGGGTTCACGCTCACGGGAAACTCGTCGATGCAGGTGACCCGTAACTCCCCATCGGCGAACACAGCTCCAGTGACGCTGTGGTTGCCGAGGCTGCTGCGGGAGCTGAGCTGCAGCGAGCCGCCGGCGTAGTCGCGGGCGGCGTCATCCTTCACCTCAAGCACGTGGATGCCGCGCTCCTTGGCCTCCAGGCTGGCGTTCACATAGTTGATGGAATCCCCGAGCGCGGTGGAAAGCATGCCCTTGAGGGCGGCCACCACCAGGGGCTGGGCCGGATGGCTGGCGAATTCCCCCTGCAGGCGCACCTCCAGTTCGCTGATGCCGCCGCCGGCCAGCTGGCTGAGCAGCTGCCCCAGGGTCTCGGCCAGCTGCAGATGGGGCTTCAGCTGCTCCATCACCTCGGCGTTGAGGCCGGGGATGTTCACCGCACTGCGGGCGGGCAGGCCCTGCAGCACGTCCCGGATCTGCTCGGCCACATCGATGGCCACGTTCTCCTGGGCCTCGGCGGTGCTCGCCCCGAGGTGGGGGGTGAGCAGCAGACGTTCCTTCACGAGCCGCAGGGGCGAGTCGGCGGCCAGGGGCTCCTTGGCGTACACGTCCAGGGCGGCGCCGGCGATCACGCCGGCCTCCACGGCCTCCGCCAGGGCCGCCTCATCGACGATGCCCCCCCGGGCGCAGTTGACCAGGCGGGCCGTGGGCTTCATGGTGCGCAGCAACGCCGCGTTCACCAGATTCTCGGTGTCGGGCGTGCGGGGCAGGTGCAGGGTGACGTAGTCGGCCTCGGCGAACAGCTCGGCCAGGGGCAGCAACTTCACCTGCATCGTCTGGGCCCGCTCGGGGGAGACGAAGGGGTCGTAGGCGAGCAGCTCCATGCCCATGGCCTTGGCCACCCGGGCCACGTGGGAGCCGATCTTGCCGAGGCCCACCACGCCGAGCTTCTTCTTGTAGAGCTCATTGCCCACGTAGGTCTTGCGGTCCCAGCCACCGGCCAGGGTGCTGGCGTGGGCCTGGGGCACGTGGCGCGACAGCGACAGCATCAGGGCCAGGGCGTGCTCGGCGGCCGCGATCGTGTTGCCCTCAGGCGAATTCACCACCAGCACGCCGCGCCGGGTGGCCGCAGGCACGTCCACGTTGTCGACGCCGACGCCGGCCCGACCGATGATGCGCAAGCGGTCGGCGGCTTCGATCACGTCGGCGGTCACCGTGGTGCCGGAGCGGATCATCAGAGCGTCGTAGCCACCGATGCAGGCCTTGAGCTCCGCGGCCGAGAGACCGGGGCGGAGGTCCACCTGGGCCACCTCGGAGAGGATGTCGATCCCCGCCTGGTCGATGGGATCGGAGACGAGAACCTTTGTCATGCCCGGCAGGTGGGGTGGGTAAGCCGGAGGTGAAGTGTAGTGAGCAGCGAGAATGCCGCGCAGACCGAATTTCTGAGGCAAGGCGGCGTGGGCACGAGCGTGGTGGTGGTGTTCAACGACCGCAAGCGGTTGAAGCAGTGCCAGGAGAGCCTGGCCGAGCGGCAGCCTCCCCTGGCGGAGCTGGTGGCCATCGGGGCCCAGGAGAGCAGCCTCGATGACGTGCCCCGCCTCAATCCAGCGGTGGCGCGCCGCAACAGGCAGCGCAGCATGGCCCGCTGGCTGCTGCCCTTCGGCTTCATGGCCGGGCTCACCTTCACCTACATCACCGATCTCGACACCTTCGCCTTTGCGGGGGCCTGGAGCCAGCACCTGATCGGAGCCCTGCTGGGTCTGGTGTCGGGCTGGATGGGCAGTTTCGCCGCCGCGGCCAGCGTGAGTTCCGAGGACGACGACAGGATCCGCGGCCTGCGCAACCGGCTGGAGGAAGGCAGCTGGCTGCTGTTGGCTGAGACCGCCAGCGGCGTGGACATGCCCTGGCTGCTGCTGCAGCAGCACCGGCCCCTGGCGGTGGTGCGCCTGGCAGACCGCTGATGCTGCCCCGCCGCGACCTGCTGTCGGGCAGCCGCCATCCGGCCGAGCTGGAGGCCCTGATCGCCAGCGCCGRNCGGKTGNCTGCWCRYCNNNCAGCYCCTCYRGMGCRSYKTNCNGGASGGCNCGSTNGCKNGGMKSAGKCNCCASSWSCGYCNGSRCGRTCKNGGNNNCCGAACTSCNGNTCCNNGCCGAGNGGGGGCTACAGCGGGGCGGAGCGCCGCCGGCTGCTGCTCAGCCGGCGGGACGGTGTCCAGGGGTGCGATCCGGTGGAGGCCGCCCTGGGTGGCCTCAGCCTGAACGGCAATTTCCTGTTCGATCCGGCTGAACCAGCCGATTTCCGCGCCAGCCTCACCACCGCGGGGCTATCGCCGCAAGCCCTCGGCGATCTCTGGCTGCGCGGCGACCGTGGCGCCCAGGCCGTGATCGCCACCAGCTGGGCCCTCCCCGAGGCGGTGGACCTGAGGGTGCGCAGCGTGCCGGTGAGCCTGGAGCCCCTGCCCCTGGAGCAACTGCAGCCTCCGGGGCGCCGCCTGCCGCGCCGTATCGACACGGTGGAGGCCTCCAGGCGGCTGGACGCGGTCGCCTCCGCCGGCTTCGGCGTCTCGCGCAGTCGGATGGGCAGCTGGATCCGCGACGGACAGGTGCGGCTCAACTGGGCCGCGGTGACCCGCCCCGGCCACGAACTGGTGGAGGGCGACYGGGTGCAGCTGAGCGGCAAGGGGGAAATGCAGGTGGAGGCGATCAGCCCCACCAAGCGCGACCGCTTCCGCATCACCCTGCAGCGCCGCTGATGGCTGCTGGTTGCAGGAGCTCCGACTGCTAGGTTCCAATCACCTTGTCATGGCAGGGCACGGCAGCGATGGCATCCCGCTCCAGAACGGGATCCGTTGATCACTGAATCCAGGCTTCCGGCCTGGTCATTGCTCACCACCAGCGTCGTCGTCGTTTCGTTGTTTGACGTTCCTGGGCTGAGCTATCCGTTCAGGGTTTCGTTCAGCATCAAGCTGTTCAACATCAAGCCGATCAGCATCCAGCTTCAGGCTTGAACCGTCACACCTCAAACCCGTCCTACGGGCGATTAGCTCAGAGGTAGAGCACTACCTTGACACGGTAGGAGTCACTGGTTCGATTCCAGTATCGCCCACTTGTCTGAACCGGCGCCCTGCAGCGCCGCCCCCGATGTCCACCACGCCCCTGCGCCGTGAGGGTCTGACCGCCGTGGTGGGGATCGGACGCTCCGGCTGTGGCGCCGCTCGATTGCTCCACCGGGAGGGCCATCGGGTGTGCGTGATCGATTCGGCCGATGACGCCGAGCAGCGCCGGCGTGCTGAACAGCTGCGGCAGCTGGGGATCGAGGCACGCCTGGGCATCCCCCTGGAGGCCAAGGCGCTCGACAGCCTGGGACCCCAGCTGGAGCGCCTGATCCTGAGCCCCGGCATTCGCTGGGACCATCCGGCCGTGGAGGATCTGCGGCGCCGCGGCGTGCGCGTGGATGGGGAACTGGTGCCGGCCTGGGAGGCCAGCCGACCGGTGCCCTGGATCGGCATCACAGGCACCAATGGCAAGACCACGGTGACCCATCTGGTGCACCACCTGCTCAACAGCAACGGCATCGATGCGCCGATGGCCGGCAACGTGGGCCTCTCCGCCGCGGAGCTGGTGCTGGAGCGGCTGAGCGCCCCCCAGGGGCTGCCGCAATGGATGGTGGTGGAACTGAGCAGCTATCAGATCGAGGCGGCTCCCGTGGTGGCGCCCCGGGTGGGCCTCTGGACCACGCTCACCCCTGACCACCTGGAACGGCACGGCAGCCTGGAGGCCTACCGGGCGATCAAGCGGAGCCTGCTGGAGCACAGCGCCGTGCGCCTGCTGAATGCCGACGACCCCGATCTGCGCCGCCATGCCGACAGCTGGCCGGCAGCCCATTGGGTCAGCGCCGGGCCACGACAGGCCCTGCCGCCCTCGATCCAGTCCCTGCTCTGGATCGAGCAGGGCCGCATCTGGCAGGAGCGAGGCGGCCACGCCCACGATCTGATGGACGCCACCTGTCTGCAGATGCCAGGGCAGCACAACCTTCAGAACATGCTGCTTGCCGCCGCCGTCGGCCTGGAAGCCGGCCTCGACGGCCCCAGCATGGAGCGGGCCTTCCGCCTGTTCCAGGGGGTGCCGCACCGCCTTGAGCGCATCGAGATGTTGGATGGCATCACCTATTACAACGACAGCAAAGCCACCAACTACGACGCCGCCGTGGTGGCCGTGCGAGCCCTCGAGGGTCCCCTGGTGGTGCTGGCCGGGGGGCAGGCCAAGCTCGGTGAGGCCCGCCAGTGGCTGGATGCCCTCCGGCAGAAGGCCCTGGCGGTGGTGCTGTTCGGAGCGGCCCGTGAGCGGTTCGGGACCCTGCTGCTGCAGGCAGGATTCGCAGGCGTGGTGCATCACTGTGAGGGACTGGAGGACGCCGTGCCCCTGGCTCGGCAGGCCGCCGAGAGCCTGGCGTGCCGGGCCGTGCTGCTCTCACCAGCCTGCGCCAGCTTCGATCAGTACAGCGATTTTGAGGCGCGCGGCAACCACTTCCGCGAGCTGGTGCTCAACCTGAAGACCTGATCATGCCGGCCCCTGTCACCCTCCGGCGCTGCCTCTAGCATGGGTTTCTGGATGGCGGTGCGATGGCCTACTGGTTAATGAAGAGCGAGCCCGAGGTCTACGGCATCGACCACCTGCAGCGGGAAGGCACCACGCTCTGGGATGGGATCCGCAACTACCAGGCGCGCAATTTCATGCGCAGCATGGTGCCGGGAGATCTGGCCTTTTTCTATCACTCCAACACCAAGCCACCGGGCATCGTCGGCCTGATGGAGGTGATCGAAACCCACCTGGTGGATCCCAGCCAGTTCGATCCGGCCTCGAAGTATTTCGATGCCGCCGCCTCCCCGGAAACCCCCCGCTGGGACTGCGTCCGCCTGCGCTATCGCACCACCTACCCCCGGATGCTGAGCCTCGATGCCCTGCGGCAGGCTTTTACCCCTGAGGCGCTGGGCGTGGTGAAACGGGGCAACCGGCTGTCGATCCTGCCCGTGCCGGAGGCCACCGCCCGGCGACTGGAGACGCTCCTCGCCGCCGGCCCCGGGGAAACCTGATGGCTGATCCGGTGGCCGCGGCCACACCCGCCATCGCGATCCGACGGGCCGTGGAGGAGGGCTGGCAGGCCTTCATCAGAACGCCGGTTCCCTTCGTGCTGTTCACCACAGTGCTGGGAACAGCGAACCTGCTCTGCCAGCTGGCGATCCGCTTTCAGCAGGACCAGCTGCTGACGCCCGTCGGCCAGCCGGACGCCGGCGCCCAGCTGTTGCTCGTGATCGCTTGGTTCTGCTGGGGACTCAGCAATCTCTGGCTGGCTGTGGGGCTGCTGCACGGCGCCAGCACGGCTCTGGACCATGGCCGACCCCGGCTGCGCCGGATGCTGCGGCCCGATGGCCGGGCGATGCTGCGGGGAGCCGGCACCCTGGGGCTGGTGCTGCTGGTGCTGGGCGCCATTGCCCGGCTCGCCCAGGCCAGCGGCTGGCTGCTGGCCCTGATCCAACCGCTGCTGTCGTGGCTGCCGCTGCTGGCGGGCTGGGCCGTGACGGTGTACCTGGCCACCGACCAACTGCTCTGCCTGCCGATCAGCGTGCTCGGCCAGGCCACGCCGCTTGGGGCCTTCCGAGAGGGGCGCCGGGCGATTGATCCCCACTGGCTGCAGGCCCTGGGGCTCACCCTGGTGTTGATCCTGGTGGTGTTGGCAGGGTTCCTGGGCCTGCTGCTGGGGCTGGTGGTGGCCCTGCCGGTGGCCACCTGCATCCAGACCGCCGCTTACCGCCAGCTCTTCGGCATCCCGGCTCAATGGCCCCTGAACTCCGCCTGAGTGGGGAACAGGGTGGCCAGGTAGGTGCGGGTGAGCTCGCGGCTCGGCTCTCCGTTCTGCACCAGGAATCCCGCCAGGGCCGCCTGCACCAGGCGGTATTGATCCCAGTGGGGGTGACGTTCGATGAACAGCCGCATGCTGCGCAGCAACCCTTCGGGGACGCAGGCCTGCAGGCTCACGGTGGGGGAGGGCTCAGGGGCAGAGGCGTCGACCGAACCATCCCTGCCATCGGCGTTGGTCATAGCGGCTTCAGCCCGGCGATCATCACCCAGTAGCCCATAGGTCGCGCGGAGGGTCAAATGCCGCCGGTCCGGGCCACGCAGAGGGGCTCCCACCCTGAGATCGCCTGCTGCAGCAGGGGTGCTCCCGCCACGGCGCTCCCCTGCCAAGGCTCGCCAGCCTCGAGAGCGACCTGTCAAGGGGAGCGAGGCGCCATGCCCCTCACTGCGCCCCCTCTCCCCAGGACCGGGCAGGTGCCAGGCCGGGGCGACAGGCCCCCCGGGAAAACCTGTGGGAAAAGAGGGGCTGGCCTGGGGGATCTCCAGCAGGGCAGGAACAATCAGCACTGCTGATCACCTCAGGCTGAACCGGAACCGTCTCAGCCGGGATCAGCGGCACAAGCTGGGGGCCCCCAGAGTCCGCCGATGCCTACTGCCGCCCCGATCGCCCTGCTCGGCACCGGACTGCTGGGAGCCGCCATCGCCGAACGGCTGCTGCGGCAGGGCTACAGCGTTCAGGCCTGGAACCGCAGCCCTGCCCGGCTGCGGGCCCTGGAGACCTGCGGKGCCCTGGCCTGCGCGAGCCCCGCCGCCGCGACGCAGGGCTGCGGCTGGGTGATCACCGTGCTCTCGGATGCCAGCGCCTGCCGCAAGGTGCTGCTGGAGCAGCCAGAGCTGGAGCTGGCAGGCCTGCGGGTGGTGCAGATGGGCACCATCGGGCCATGGGAAAGCCAGGAGCTGGCGGAGTCGATCGCGGGCCGTGGCGGCCGCTACCTGGAGGCACCGGTGCTGGGCAGCAGGCCTGAAGCCCTGGCCGGCCGCCTGCAGGTGATGGCGGCGGGGCCGGCCGAGCTGTTTGCCTAGGCCCTGCCCCTGCTGCGGGAGCTGGGGCCCCAGCCCATCCATCTGGGTCCGGTGGGCCGGGCCATGCACACCAAACTGGCCCTCAACCAGCTGATCGCCAGCCTCACCCATGCCTTCAGCCTCTCGCTGCAGCTGGTTCAGGCGGCCGGGGTGGAGAGGGAAAGCTTTCTCGCCCTGCTGCGGGGCAGTGCCCTGCATGCCCCCACCTTCGACAAGAAGCTCCCCCGGATGGTGGCTGGCGACTACGCCAATCCCAACTTCCCCACCGCCCACCTGCGCAAGGACCTGAACCTGTTCCTGCAGGCAGCCCAGCGCCAGGGCCTGCACACCGAAGGGCTGGCGGGCCTGGCGGCGCTGCTGGAGCGGGCAGCCGGCAGCCCCCTTGATGGCCTCGACTACAGCGCCCTGCATGAGCTCACGGGCCCCTGCTGGGAAGCTGAACGCTCCGGGGCTTGAAGCTCCAAGCCCTGCAGGGCCTGCTCCAGGGCTGCCGCGATGGCGGCGCTGCCCTGAGGGCACCAGCGCCCCTCGATGCCTCGCCGCTCCGGGCCCGGGGCCAGCACGAGCCGCAGGGCCCAGGCCCTGCGGTGGCCCTCGATCTCCAGCCAGAGGGAGCCGGCGCCACAGGGTCGCTCCAATTCCAGGGTGATGGACTCTTCCGCCATCAGCTGATCGGCCAGGGCCTCCAGCTGGGCAGCGAGTTCCTGCACTCCGCTCGCCAGCAGGCGGGCCTCGCCAGCACTGAGTTCGACGGCCCACCCCTCAGCGCCGATCAGCACGGGCCAGGGGGCGCGGCAGGGGTCCACCACCAAGCGCCATCCCTGACCCTCGAGAACCTCCACAGCCAGGGGGACTGCGTCGGTCAGCCAGGCAACAGGGCCGGCTGATCCTGCTCGTCGCTCAGTTCGACAATCGCCCGCTGCACGGGTTTGATCATCGACTCGTCCAGCAGACCGTCGAAGTCGTCAAAACGACGCTGCTTGGCGCGGAAGGCGATGCGAACCGTGGTGAGGTAGCGGTTGCTGGAGTGGCGGATCAGGCTCTCCGCCCGCTGGGCCAGTTCCTTGGCATTCACGTCCAGACCACGTTGCATCGGATCGATCACCACAGAGGGTTAAGCGTAGGCCACTACCCCGGGAACTCCCGTACCCCCACTCCGACCGTCTAGAAGGACGCCATGGCTGGCACGCTCGCCATTGATCTCGGCAGCAGCACCACCGTGGTGGCCTACCAGGCACCAGGGGGGGTTCCGGTGTTGCTGGCCCTCTCCCCCTTCAGCTTGGAGGAGCCGCCGGTCATCCCCTCGCTGCTGTGGCTGGCCAGCGCCGACAGTCCCAGACCCCTGGTGGGCCGCCAGGTGCTGGAGGCAGGTCTGGCCCAGTCCACCGGAGTGGAGCTGCAGCGGGATTTCAAACGCCGGATCGGCGCTGGCCCGGCGCCGGCCGCTGCCGCTAGCAACGACGCCAGCGCCCTGCCGCTGGCCCCGGAGACCAGCGCCAGCCTTCTGCTGCGGCTGCTCTGGGAGGCCCTGCCGCCCGACCTGGAGCCCGGCCGGCTTGTGCTCACCGCCCCGATCGAGGGCTACCGGGGTTATCGGAACTGGCTGCTGCAGGCCTGCAGCGCGCTGGATGTGGCCGAGGTGGCCCTGGTGGATGAGCCCACCGCAGCGGCGATCGGCGCCGGGCTGGCGGCCGGCAGCACCGTGCTGGTGGTGGACGTGGGAGGCGGCACGWTCGACCTCTCCCTGGTGCGGCTGGAGGGGGGCGAGGGCCGGGCGATGCCGATTGCCCAGCTGCTCCGCTTCGCGGGCCGCGACCTCGGCAGCAGCCGCCAGGCCCTGCGCTGCGCCACGGTGATCGGCAAGGCCGGCGTGGCCCTGGGCGGCCGCGACATCGATCGCTGGATCGCCCACCATCTCTGCGGCGAGCTGGGCAGCGACGGCCCGGCCGAGCCGGCCCTGCTGGATGGGGCCGAACGGCTCAAGTGCCGTCTCAGCCAGGTGCCCGAGGCCCGGGTGCTGGTGAGTTCACCCGGCCGGGCGCCGCTGGAGTGGCGGCTCAACCGCAGTGAACTCGACGCGCTGCTGGAGCAGCAGGGCCTGCTGGAGGAACTCGACGCCTTGCTGGAGCAGGTCCTGGCCGCCGGACGCCGCGCCGGGATGGGCCTGGGCGACATCGGGGCGGTGCTGCCGGTGGGGGGAGGCAGCCAGTTGGGAGCCGTGAGGGAGTGGCTGGCCAGACGCTGCCCAGGGGTGACCATCCGCGACCAGCGGCCGGTGGAGGCCGTCGCCCTCGGCGCCCTCGCCCTCACCCCGGGCGTCCGCGTCAATGACGTGCTCAGCCATGGCGTGAGCCTGCGCTGCTGGGATCGGCGCAGCGCCTGCCACCACTGGCATGCCCTGTTCGTGGCAGGCCAGAGCTGGCCCACGGAACGTCCCCTGGAGCTGGTGCTGGCCTGCAGTCAGGACGGGCAGCGGGAACTGGAGCTGATCTTCGGGGAGCCCGTCGACGAGCAACGGCGCGAAGTGCTGTTCGAAGACGGCTTGCCCGTGCTGCGCCGACGCCAGGCCGGCGAGGCCGGCGTG